>SOEU01000010.1 GCA_021646415.1 Candidatus Brocadia sp. | reverse complement strand
ATAAGCCCTGTAGGGGCGAATGAAGATTATGGATACAAAATCATCTCAATCGTCCCTACGGGACTGTATTTCTATTTGATAAAAATACAGGCAATAAATTGCCTGCCTATTGCCTCACGTCCCTATAGGGACTTAAAAAGCACAACTCATCTTTCAAAAAACTAAACTGTTTCAATTATTCAGTAACGGTACCAAAAACGGTTACGAATCCGGATCGAATAGTATGATTTAGCCCTTTCTTAGCAGATTGTCGAATTTTTCTTTCCAGTCTTTATAGGCAGACACGTAATTCCACCCACAGACCTTGTCTAATTCTCTGCCTTGTAGTATCCTGTCGATTTTGGTCGCGCATTCCCTGGTTTCTTTCTGTGGACCAAAGGGATTGAAGCGCATTTCGTCTCCCTTGAGAAATACATAGTCGCAGATAAAGAGTACGTCCTCGAAGAGGTAAAAGGTGAAGCCCGGTGTGTGACCGCCGATATGGAATGCCTCGATGCCCAGTTCAGTAAAATTTTCAGTAAAGGTTACATCGAAGGTAAAGGCAAGACAGATGCTGTGTGCGGAGTCCAATTTATGGATCCGCACCGGGGCGTGGAATAAGTCACGGTACTGATTGCTTGCACCGAGAAAGTGATGATGGGTAAACGTGATGGTATCTACCGGTTTAAGTCCCGTGTCGAAGCAAGAAGGACAATCTATCCAGAATGCCTTCTCACCTGTCTCAATACGGTAGGCAGCATGCTCAAAACCAAGAGTCGGAACGGAGTTTAAGCGCGTGACCTTTCCAGTTACTGATGTGTCCTTGACTTTGTATGTTGCAGAGCATTCCTCAGAAGTAATGAATTTCTCCTTCGGGGCCCCGCAGAATGGGCAAAAGTCCGGATAATAGCCCACCATATTAAAGCCGCACACGGTGCAGACATGTTGTTCCTTTTGCATGATATCCTCCTTTCCGCTCTTCGTATTTATTGTTAAAGACTTAATTACAGGAACCACAGATTTCGCAGATGGCACAGATTTGTGATTATAATAAAGAGTGTCTAGGAGGAGTTTAGTAGAACAATTTACTACATCCATAGCGGTGTTTTGTTATCTGGCAAAACCGGGAATCATGCATTGAAAACCATATGTACATTACTACTCCAAATCGTTACGGATCATCACATAGTGGTCAATACCAGCCTCTTTGAATATATCGCTAATGATCTCAAACCCATGTTTCCGATAAAAGCCGGTAAGAGATGCCTGGGCATGTACCTTGAACTTCTTAAAGCCGCGTTCTTTTGCAGTTGCTATCATAAACCCGGTCAATTTGTGGCCCAGATTTTTTCCACGGTATGATTTCCGTATCGCAATGCGTTCCAGTTTTGCATACTCGCCATGTACCCGTATGCGGCCTGCTGCAAAAGGTTCCCCGTTCTCTTCTCCCAAAATGTGCGTTGCTGAGTAGTCATATGCGTCACGTTCTATCTTATAGAGGACTCCTTGTTCTTCCATAAACACGATACCGCGTACGATAAACACCTTGATCAGGTCATCGAGATTTGTTACTACTCTAAACATTTTGCATGCAATCTGATATAAATAATCCGTAAAAGTAAGAAGTCAGAAATTAGGCATCTTATAAAAAATATTTTGACATTTTTAGCAAAATATGAATAAAACTAACCCCGCCAGTGTTTGAAACTCTGACAGGGTTGGCTCACAATTTTCGTGTTTCGGATTTTGTCTTTTCCGGCTCATTCGGGTTAGTCATCATGTTGCACTAGCAACACCCTGAAACGATGAAAATGCGATTTCTGTCCTATAGTATTGGTATACTTATACTTATTTGTCAGGCCTTATTTTCGAACCAGGTATCATCATAGTTAAAAAAACCATGAAAAGTTCCGTTAGGAGCAGCATATTAATAAAAAAACAATTTACACCAATACTAAGCTCCATCGGAACGATATGTTGTTTATGTGTTTCACGTATCGTTCCGACAGAGCTAAGGTCTTATGTAAGATTCTTTCTCTATTAATATTTTGCCCCTAACGGGGCTTGACATTCATATAGCAGCGGAGCGAACCCATCATTCCCTCTAAATCAGATGCACATCCACAAGAAGGAGTTCTACGTCAGTTTCTGCCTTAACGTGAATATCTGTCTCTTCGACAACCTTTGCTGCACCAAAGGTGGCAATGGTATGGCCATTTGACTGGACAGGTCCTCCATCGAGGACATAGAGATAGACTCCTCTCCAATCTTTAATCCGGTAATCGAGTGTCAGTCCAGCCTGAAGGAAAGAGGAATGAACCTGCGCATTGGAGCGTATGGGGAGTGCATCCTTGTGTTCACTGGAAACAAGGGGAAGGAATCGATTTGTCCGTTCTGCACGTTCCACCCTCTTTTGTTCCACTGAGGGTTCCAGACCGCTTTCAGAGGGGAAGAACCACATCTGAATAAATCTCATTGGCTTATCCAGAAGATTGTTAATTTCAGAGTGGTACATGCCTTTGCCGACCGTTGTGTGCTGTACCCAGCCCTTTTGTAAGACTCCGCCCTCTCCATCTTCGTCCGCATGGCGGAATTCTCCATCTGCACAATACGTTACCACTTCGATCTCCCGATGATAATGCAAAGGCCATACGGCACCCGGGGAAAGGGTGTCGTCATTAAATACCCGTAAAGTGCCGAATTGCATATATTGAGGGTCATGGTATTCATCAAAAGAAAAGTGCCAGCGGCCATGAAATGTGCCGTTCTGGATATCTCCTTCCGCCTGATAAATATCTTCCGGTTTTCTGATCGTTATCATAGGTATTTTTCTCTTTTTGGTTAAAGATACCATGAAATGTCCCCGTTTACAAGGAAGAAGAGCTACTGAACTCATGGGGATCGTTCTCTGGAAAAGTGAAAAGTGTATGAGTATCCTAAAAAATTCAGATTATTCTCTATCTCGAGAAAATACCAGGAAATGCTGTCTTGGCAGAAAGCCGAATTCGTGCTGTAGTCGATAGCCGGCCGACCCCATCTCCTTCTTTATCACCGCGCCTGCCGTAAAGTGAGGAAAAATCTTTTGGAACCACCCTTTGCCATTGAAGTCGATGATTGCGATGCGACCGCTTGGCCGGAGATATTTTTGGATTTGAGAAAAATACGCCACCCTGTCTTTAATGTGATGATACGTATTACAGGTAAAGATCAAGTCTACCCCATCTTCCGGAATAAGCGGATCATGATGCTGAGCCAGAATGATCTCGATATTCTGGTAACCTCTTTTTTTGGCTTGTTTCTCTATATATGTATTCATCCCCTGGTCAACATCCACGGCATATACCTTGCCGTTTGGACCAACTGCATCCACCAAACGGAATGTAAAGTAGCCACTGCCGGAACCAAGGTCGGCGATGTGCTGGCCAGTCTGTATCTCCAGCACACGGATTACCTGTTCCGGATATTGCCATCTATCCCTCCCGAACCCCTCGTATGCAAAACGCTTGAGGCTCGTACAGCAAACGCCACAAATCACAAGGAGAAAGAAAATTAAGGACAAAAGTAAGCGGCTTTTTCCATAGGACACAGATTGTCTTGAGGAGCACCAGGTTTTGGCTATCATATCAAAAATTTTCAACCATAAGATGATTATATCGGGATGTATAATCGAAATTCTGTAAACGAAACACAGATTGATACAGATAAGAATGGATAAAAAGTGGTTAATCAAAATTACGGTTAGATCACAATCAGTCATTCCTCCGGAAGCAGGTATCCATCTCCTTGCATTTTACTTAAGGTAGAGGGTAATTTCAACCTTACCAGGATGAGCGGTATCAACAGTTAAAAACTTTTTTTCTTTTTCAAACCAGTACGTTGTATCATCTGGAAAAGGGAATTTTTTGTTACTCACCTTCCAGCCACGACGCCTCAGTTCTCGCTGGTAAAACGGTACAATATCTTCCCTGTCTGCCGGCGTTTTCATAACAAGAGAAACACGATAATAACCATGAGCATCCATTGCAACGGGCTGTACAAGGATTCTTGTTCTCTTTGTATCCGGATAGAGTGGAATTTCCTGCTTTGTAAGAAACCTCAATTGAGAAATCCTTATCCCAACAGGTACATAATTACATAATGGCCAGCCAAGAATTGCAATAAACGCAATAACAATCCATGGCACATCAGACAACAACTCCCTGCGGAATATCCACAACACACCTTTTGTTACACAAAAAATAGGGATTACAAAAAGAATGAAAAACCACAGATGAAAATACTTTATTACTACATTTCCCATCCATATGAGCAACAAAGAATTCAGAAAAATAGCCACTGCAATACCCAATACAATAGCGAATAAAATCTGTCGTATTTTTCTTTTTTTCCCCTCAGTAATTTCCAATTGCCGACCATGCAAAGTTTTTATTTTTGCAATTGAATACTGAAATTTTTGAACTGAACCTTCTGGAAACTTTGCAGATAGGACAAGAAACACAATGAAAAAATCTGGAATTGCAGACAGATACGATGTGTAAAACGAACTCAGAAGAGATATTTCCCATTTCGTGTCTGTTGGCAAGATATAAAATGATGCAACGAAATCCGTAATGGTAAAGATGAGCGAGATAGAGACAGAGACCAGAACGAGTAACTTCGCCCATTGCTTCAGAAAAAGCGAAGCAATTCCTCCCACCAAATAACCGATTGTTACGGGCACCTCTATGATCGTGTGAGTTATATCCCGCCAATCTATTGAAGATTGCTGAGCAGATACGATTGCGTGTACGTGGGAAGAATTTAGTCCCAGGAAAAAAACGCTCAAAGCGTAGAGGGTTAATATAATGCCAAGTATCCGTGGTTTAATTGCGAACATTGTCTGTGTCTAAAATATTTCCCGCTTTTTGCCGGACAAAATGAATTTGCCGTAATTTCTGTTGCTTATTGGTTCTCAGCCTCGTCATAATATATTACAGATAATAAACTTTAACAAGTTTATTAAAAAGCTCAAAACAATACATGTGTTTGTATACTGTTAGAAAATCTTACCAATTGTGGAAGGACAGTAGTAATCCATAAATAATGGAGAGATGTGGCATTGGTAAAGGAGATACATGCGAAGTTAAAGCTACTCAAAGTATATATACCGTGTCCTGAATGAGACCACATGCTAAATATTGCATACGATATCTTTGCATGTGTAATGAGTTGTGAAGGTTGGATTGTGCAAAACGAAACCCAACAATTGAGTTTATTCATGGCCCACATTTTCATCAAATTATTATTGTTTTCTGGTAATGTCCAAATACAATGGATATGATCAGGAAGTAAGACAAAAGCCCGAATTTGAAAGGGGTGTTGTTTGATAACATGCTGGAAAGCCTCTTTTGTCAGCGCTACATTTGCCTCATGAAATAATATCCTCTTTCTATCGTATGTTACTACGGTAAAGAAGAACGTTGCACCTTGCGCTTGTGATCTGCGATATTGCATTATTTCCTCGCCATATTAGGTTGTTGGGTTTCGTTCCTCAACCCAACCTACAAAAACTAGTTCCTTTACTCCCTGTCGTTCGCTTGGCCGAACAGAACCTTTATCGCCTCAGTCCTGTCGGATGTCGATGTGTAACGTAGAACGCTCTTGACTTCAGAGTCAGAAAGCGGCTTTCGCAGTAAAGGAGCAATCAACCTCAGGCACGCTACACGGTCTGAGTACGTTTCTGAACCAAGGATGGCAGCAGCCTGAGATTTCCTGTGATTGGAGGTCTGATGCATTGTGCAATGATGCGAATACAGTTAACTCTGTTTGAAGTAGTTTCCATGCCAAGAACCGACGGAATATCTTCCGGATCAAGAGAACGTGGTCTTGTGCGCTTGACCAGTAGCTTTAGGATTTGCTCCCGGTGACCCGTTGTCTCGTTCCCCACTAACAGTGCGATCTCTCTAGCGTTAAGGTCATCCGGCAAGTTGCTCAACAGTGCTGCAACACTGCGTACGCGATCACTGGTGGTTTCGCCCCGTAAGGCAGATGCGGCGACGCTGACTACTTCCCGGATCTCGTGGGCAGGCGGCACTGTCTTGAGAGTTGCAGCCAGCTTGCCATCCACCTCACGAGGCACTTCTTTCGATGATTTTGGTCCTCTATTCGGTTGTTCTTTCGGAAGAAGCTGCTTGGAATCGACAGGCCTTATTTCGGAGGCGATGGGCACTGCCGGTTTCGGTCCGAGAGCATCGGACGCTGCACGATTCATTTGCGGAGAGAAAGTGAATACGTATTTCTGTCCGAGTTTCACAAGTTTTTCTATGGCGTCTGTGAATTTAGCCACACCGATGATAATTAGACAGACAATCAGCACAACACTCACGAAAGGATGATCCTGTAATCGCCGGAAGAACCGCTCTATACGTGTAGGAGCTTCTTTCATTTGATCACTGCGCTCTTTATAATTTGGCATAACATTACGTATATGGAAACAATTCAATAAATTTTATCAACACAACAATATTTTCAGGACACCAATGTACCATAAAACACGAATAAACACAAACCAACGAGCAGTTCAATGTGAGAGGGTCGTATTTGCATGAATAAAATTGACTAATATTCTGTTGTTTCAACAGAGAAAAACCATTATAAAATAAGGGTGCAAAATAGGGGTATATTTTAGGACATTGAAAAGAATTGCAAAATGTTAGGAAAATATCCCGTATGCTGAAGTAGAAAAATAGAGGAATTAATATGACGTTTCTTCATAAAGTAGCGGTCTTATTTTTATTGCTCTCCGTATCCACTGTTATAATTGCCAGAGAAAATCAGCAGTACAAATTATTAAATGCCTTCCCAAATCTCTCCTTTAAGAATCCCCTCGATTTCCAACATGCCGGTGATGGAACAAACAGGGTATTTGTTGTTTCCCAAACCGGCTTAATTTATGTCCTTGAAAATACCCCGTCAGCAAAATCCGCTAAGGTTTTTTTAGACATACGAGACAAGGTAATCCATGGCGGTGAATTAGGTCTGCTGGGACTCGCCTTTCATCCTGACTACGGAAAAAACGGATTCTTTTATGTCAATTACACAACTCCCAATCCCCTCCGCTCTATTATCGCCCGGTACTCGGTAAGTTCAAAAAATCCTGATATTGCAGATAAAAAGAGCGAGCTTATTTTGCTTGAAATAAACCAGCCATATAGCAATCATAATGGCGGTCAACTTGCCTTTGGTCCCGACGGCTATTTATATATGGCACTGGGAGACGGTGGTTCTGGCGGAGATCCAAAGAACAACGGACAAAACAAATCGATCCTACTGGGGAAAATATTGCGTATCGACGTGAACTGTACATCAGAAAATAAAAGATATTGCATTCCCAATAATAACCCGTTTAAAGGAAACACACAGGGCTATAAGGAAGAAATTTATGCCTACGGTTTACGAAATCCCTGGAGGTTTAGTTTTGATCCGGTTACGGGACGCCTCTGGGTAGCGGACGTGGGTCAGGAGTTATGGGAAGAAATCGATATCATTGAAAAAGGGAAAAACTATGGCTGGAGGATTATGGAGGGGAATCACTGCTTTAATCCACCCACCGACTGTGATACCGCAGGACTTACCATGCCTATATGGGAATATGGGCACGATGATCAGGGCGGATGCTCAATAACGGGAGGCTATGTTTACCGTGGAACCAAATTATCGGAACTCTATGGAAAATATATTTATGCCGATTTTTGCAGCGGGAGAATCTGGGCATTGTATTATGACGGCAAAAATCCAGTCACAAATTCCCTTTTATTAACAGAAAATGTCAATATTTCATCTTTTGGAATAGATAAAAATAATGAAATTTATATTTGCGATTTGAATGGTAAGGTTTATACCATTGCTTATAAAGAGAAATGATTCGAATACGGGCTGTACAAATATTAGTTCCCGTTATTTCTGTCATCGCTCTTATCCTTGGTGGGGTATGGTTTGTTATGCTTCGGATGCCGGGTAAAAGCTATCAAGGGCCGATGCCTCCCCTGACGGAGGAACAAAGATTATTACGGGAAATCTTGCGAAGAGATGTGTATAAGCTAGCCGGTGAGATCGGTGATCGTAATGTCAAAACGAACTATGAAAATCTCTGTGCCACGGCTGATTTTATCGAGGCATCGTTTCAGCAAGCTGGCTTTAAAGTCCGTCGGCAAGGCTATGAAGTTAGTTTGAGAGGTCTGCAAGGGCGAATGTGTTATAATCTCGAAGTGGAAATCACGGGCTCAGAAAGGTCTGGCGAAATTGTGGTAATTGGTGGGCACTACGACTCGCTCGAAGACACACCAGGGGCCAATGACAACGCATCAGGAACGGCTGCTGTGCTGGCATTAGCGCGCGCTTTTGCCAGTAAACAAACCCTGCGAACACTTCGTTTTGTAATGTTCGTCAATGAAGAGCCGCCCTACTTTCAAAGCAAAGATATGGGCAGTTGGGTTTACGTGAAGCAATGCCGTCAACGCAACGAAAACATAGTCGCCATGCTCAGCCTGGAAACTATCGGATACTATTCCGACGAAAAATGGAGTCAGAATTATCCCGTCGCTCCTCTGAGTCTCGTTTATCCGACCACGGGAAATTTTATAGCGTTCGTTGGAAATATCAAATCACGCAAACTGGTGCGGGATGTGGTGGGGTTGTTTCGCCGCTATGCGGAATTTCCATCTGAAGCAGCAGTATTACCAGAAAGGCTTGTAGGCGTGGGCTGGTCTGACCAATGGGCATTCTGGCAGGGAGGATATCCAGGGGTTATGGTGACGGATACCGCACCTTTCCGGTATCCCTATTATCATACTCAGGAGGATACTCCTGACAAAATCGATTACGACCGGCTTGCGTATGTGGTGAGTGCCCTGGAAGGGGTTGTGGCAGGCCTTGCGGGTTGCAGGCATAAAGACTGAATGATGCACAATGCAGCAACAGCCGCAACCAAAGACCACCCCTTTTTCCTCTCCTTCGCAAGGAGAGGACTTCGTCGTGAGCGTTTAGTCAAACGATGGTGGGGAGGAAAAAACTTCCTAAAAAAGTTTTACGGCGTAATACTCTAATGCATCATGTGTAACCGTAACAAGGGGGTTTAGATTCATTAAACAAATTTCGAGAGTGGCACAGACAAACTTGTTTGTCCATGCCCAATTTTATTTATATGGGTTTTAGGACATCGGATAGCCGCTCAAGGCTGGTTCAATCTTGCAGGTTGAACCATATATTTGAACAGCACTCTAAAGCTTGAATTTATGCTGTGATGTGGGATTATATCAAATGTTTCGGTTCAATCGAGGACGATTGAACCAGCGAAAGCTGCGGTTGTAAAGCGAAGAGACCCTTCGCGCTACATTGGAAGAGTAGCGAAGGCCTGATTAAATTATTACAGCTATCCGGACATTTGATTATCGAAACTCCACGGCTTCATGCCTTGATACACGCGGAGGGGGTGAAGGAATCCTGAGGGGGTAACCAACAGGCACTATCGCAATGGGACGGAGATTTTCAGGTAAATTTAAAAGATTGAATATCTCTTCCTCGTCAAACGCGCCCACCCATACCGTGCCGAGCCCGTTTTCATGCGCTACCAGCATCATACCCATAATACTGGCAGCAACATCCTGAATGGAGTAAAGATATACACCCCTGTCTCCGTATCTGCCGGAGATCCTGCTGTCGGTGCAACCGACGATTACAAGAGGTGCCTCAGCAATAAAACTTTGGCCTAAAGCAGTTGAGACAATTCCCCTTTTAAGTTTTGCATCTTTAATGAAAAAGAACTTTCTTGCCTGCAGATTTCCAGCACTCGGTGCCCATATTAATGCATCTATGAGCTTATCAACAATTTCGTCGGAAATGTCCTTTTTCTGAAAACTCCTTATACTCCTTCTCTCTTTAACTGCCTTTAAAATTTCCATAGATTTCTTCCAAAAAATAAATTCTTACAATTTTACAACCAAATTATTCAAATGCTTCGCGTCCATCTTCATGGGAGCGCCGTCGCCCCCATTACGAATCATAACGATTTCTGCCATGATACTGACTGCTAATTCCTCGGGAGTGCGTGCACCGATATTGAGCCCTATCGGGGCGCGCACTTCTTGTAAACGTTCCAACGGGACGTTTGCTTGTATGAGGCCTTTGTAAATCTCAAGAGTCTTGTGCTTGCTTCCCAACAGTCCTATAAAGCGGGCATGTGTTTGAACTGCCGCTGACAATGCCATATCATCATACCGATGTCCGCGCGTAGCTACAACAATGTAAGTGTTGGGATTAACGGGTATCTTTTCAAGCCCTTTATCAAAATCAGCAACTACAACACCTTCAGCTTCCGGAAAACGTTCTTTACTGGCAAATTCCGGTCGGTCATCAATTACGTAGATGCGAAATCCCAATGTAGCCGCTAGTTTGGAAGTTGCCTTGCTGACGTGTCCCCCGCCCATTAAGACAAGTATTGGTGGGGATGTATAGCCCTCTACAAAGATTTCTTTCCCATCCCTTGTCTGGAATATTTTATTGCCACCGCATGAAGCAATTGCACGGCCAATTGAACTTGCTTCATGGTCTGTTTCAGGATCACCTAAACTTCCTTTGGTAGAGCTGTCTTCCTTAATGAGCAACTTTGAGCCCAAATTTGATTGGATATTGGAAATACTGACCACAGTTGCCATAGCTACTGATGAATTACCACGATAGGCCTGCACAATTTCAGTGATAAAAGGTTTAAAATAATCTGGTTTCAAAATGGGGTCTAGGAAAAAATACATTGTTCCACCGCAGACCAGGCCATCCCTGGCTGCAAATTCTTCATTCAAATCATACTTGCGCAACAATGGGCCACCCTGTTTATGCAAAATCTCTTTAGCCAGGCACCAAATGTCCCCTTCAATGCAACCACCGCCCAGGGTGCCAACACGGCTACCATCCTGGCGGACTAATAATTTAGCGCCGGCCTTTTGGGGAGTGGAACCTCTGGTGCATGTTACGGTAACTATTACAAAAGATTCGTTCTTACCTGTTAAACGAAGAGCTTCCTCAACGACTTCCCTCATAACTTATATCCCGGTCAAATTGTCCCACTTCAGAGACACAACGAATGCAAAGTTTGAAAATACAACTTTAGTAATGACAAAAATTAAGTATACGTCCCCCCTCACCATTACCCTCTCCCGCCAGGGGAGATGGGTACTTCTATATCTCATTATTTAAAGGTGTACTTTATTTCCCCTCCCTTGATGAGAGGGTACGTGATGTATACTTATTTAATTCGTTCACTATAATTAATTAGGCTGCCTTTGGCAGCGACTTTTAAATCTCCCCTCTAAAAAGAGGGGAAACTGTGATTGAAATTCCTATCATTAAATTAGGCCTTCGACGACTTTTTATAATAAGACAAAACCCACCCCTGAATCCCCTCCCGGGAGGGGACTTTTCTAATCCCCTCTTGAGAGGGGTTGGGGGTGTGTAAGGCAGTAGCAGAAAGTTTGAAATTCCTAAACTTTAAAATTACAAACCCAAAACACGCCAACGAATTTTAGTATTATCTGTGTAAATACGCATCCTTTATTTATTCAAATATTCTGAATGCAGTTGCAACAGGATGCGTTCCGGTGTCAGGGGCGAAGCGAATGTAAACTCTTTGTGAGGTTTGAAGGCACGCATGGCATAACGGAGCGCAAAGAAAATTCCAATCCCATACATCAAGGGCGGTTCACCAACCGCTTTGCTTCCATAAGGCCCCAGGATTTCTCCATTTTCCAGAAACTCCACCTCAATGTCGTCGGGTATAAAATAAACGTCGGGGACTTTATAAGTTGCCAGGGCACCTGAAAGCACTTGGCCTTTTTCATTAAATCGCAAGTCTTCCATTGTCATCCACCCCAATCCCTGAGCCAGTCCACCCTCGACCTGACCACGATCGACGTGTTCATTGAGCGGCCTGCCCAAATCATGCACAATTTTTACCGAGCAAATATCATATGTGCCGCGCAGGCAATCCAGTGTTACCTCGATAATCGCAGTCCCGACGACGTGATACACAAAAGGGTGGCCCTTTTCTTTTGTTTTATCAAAATATATTTCCGGTGAGGCAAAAAAACCGTGTGCAGAAAGGTCTATACGATTCAAATGAGCAATTTGAACCAATTGTTCCCACCCCCAGCCTGTTTCATGTCCATCGTAAAAAACCTTTTCGTCAACGATGGTGATTTTATCCTTGTCCGGAACACGAAGTTCCTGAATTATAAGAGACTTCAGCCGGTCAAGAATCTGCCGGATCGCCCGTAGCATTGCGTTCCCATTTAAAACGGTTGTTGAACTGGCAGCGCTGGGTGACATGTTAGCAATTCGCGTTGTATTTGTGGTTTCGATCTTGATGCGATGACCTTCGATTCCAAAGGCTCTTGCGGCAGCAATAACTAAATTGGTAGTCAGACCCTGTCCCATCTCTACTCCACCTGTGGAAACACTTACGCTGCCATCAGTATATACATGAACTAAAGCACTTGCATGGTTCATATAGGTTGTTGTAAAAGAGATACCGAAACAAACCGGCATCAGGGCAACCCCTTTTTTCGTCTCAAAATGGGTCTGGTTATAGTCCTCGATACGCTGACGGATTTTTGGCAAATCATATCTTTCCACGGCCTTATTCCATGTGGCTTGAATATGGCAATTCCTTGCGCGTTGGCCGTAAGGAAAAAGGTCATTTTCTTTCAGGAGATTTTTCTGCTGAATCTCTTCCCGCGGTATGCCCAATTTCTCAGCAACTTTTGTGATAGCACTTTCAATGACAAACATCCCCTGTGGAGCACCAAAACCCCGAAAAGCGGTATTTGATAAGAGGTTGGTTCGGCAACAGACTCCAAATATCCGTACATTCGGGACAAAATAACTGTTCGTGCTGTGAAAGAGTGTCCTTTCCAAAACTGCGGTAGATAAATCTGCCGTGGCTCCGGAGTTCTGGTAATGTTTGACCTCATATGCCAGTATCTTACCCTCTTTGGTCACACCAATTTTAAAGTCGGATTTATACGGATGTCGTTTGCCTGTCATCCTGATATCGTCAGCCCGTCGGAGTACCAGTTCCACCGGTTTTTGAGTATGCCAGACCGCAAGGGCTGCCATACATGCCCATGGTGTTGCCTGATCCTCTTTGCCGCCAAATGCGCCTCCCAGCCGTTTAACATCTACCTCGATGGAAGAAGCGGGCACTCCCAGGATTTTTGCTGCATGCCGCTGTACAGCACTTGGACCCTGCGTTGCTGAATAAATACGGATACTATTCCCTTCCAGTGGAATTGCACGTGCCCGCTGGGTTTCAAGGTAAACATGCTCCTGACCTCCGATATCGCAAGTGCCTTCTACGATAAAGTCACAATTTTGCCATACTGCATCCACATCCCCGAGCACAAAGGTCCTCGGAACGCCAATAATTTTACCCTGCAGAAAAGCTTCCTTCGGATCAGTAACCGCAGGGAGTTCGGCGACATTCATAACAATTCTTTTAACACCTCTTAGGGCAATTTCCGGGCTCGTTCCCACTACTACTGCCACGGGCTGTCCAACATAGCATACCTCACTGCTCGCCAGCAATTCTTCATCATAGATGATCGGGCCGATCTGGTTCTCGCCGGGTATGTCTTTTGAAGTTAAAACAGTAACTACTCCCTGCAGCGAGTATGTTTCTTCGATATGCAATGAAAGTATTTTCCCGTGCATCACGGGAGAAGAGAAAACGCAGGCATACAGCATTTCTCCCGGCAGGGGCATATCATCGATGTATTGAGATTCGCCACGCGTATGAGCAGCGGCATCAATACGTTCCATAGAAATCCCTCGCTTTCACCCTTTCCGGAAAAATTTTTGTAAAATGGGCAATGCAAAACTGGCGGGCTAAAAGCCTTTTGTAATCTGCACTTCCACGGATGTCATCTATGGGAGAAATTTCCTGCTGCATAATGAGAAAAGCGCCTTCAATGACTTCCCTGGATACCTGCTTGCCAAGGAAATATTGACAGGTTACCTTCAGGAATAAAGGGATTGGTGCAACACCGCCCATCGCCAGACCAATCTCGCGAATGATCCCATCTTCACAACGTACTTTTATGGCGCTATTGACAGAGGCAACATCAAGACACTTCCTTTTCGAGACCTTTTCAAAATTGATCAGGGTACCGGAGGTCGGTTCGGGAATAAGAATCTCTGTCAGGATTTCTGTTGATGTTTTATCAAGCTGTTTGTAACCCTTGTAAAAGGACGTGATGGGCACGGTACGTTCTTTTTCACCATCTTTGAAAACTAACAATGATTCCAACGCCAACAGGAGGATTGTCATATCGCCAATCGGCGAGGCATTGATAATATTCCCCCCCAGGGTCGCACGATTACGAATCTGCAAAGAGGCAATCTGAAACATATATTCCCGGATGTATGGAATAATTTTGATTGTCTCGGTATGTTGGGAAAATTCTTCAAAAGTCGTTAATGCACCAATATGCAGATAACCATTCTTTTTAAATATACCCTTCATTTCCGGTCGCCTGTTGAGGATACAAACCCGGGATTCAGTGAGGAGTTCGTCTTTTTGTATGCAAATGTCAGTACCTCCTGCAATAAAAAAGTCTGGTTTTTCTTCCTCCTCACGAAAGCTTATTTCGGGAATCCTGCGTAACCTGGCTGGAATTTCAAGGAAATATCCTGGAAGCATTTTATTAATAACAAGAAACTCGATACCCTTGTTGTTATTTAACATCTTTTTAAAATGACCTACAACTTGCTTTAAGGAACGGTATCCGGTACAACGACACAGGTGTCCACTGAGGTACTTCTTTACTCCCTCCTTAGTGATTTCCTGATGGTCTTCCATCAAATAGCCTGTGATGGAGACGACAATACCCGGTGTACAAAAACCACATTGGGTAGCCCCTTCATCCACAATAGCTTGCTGTACGGGCGAGAGGTGCGGCATATTCAATCCTTCGATTGTAACAAGATGTTTTCCATACAATTCTCCCAATGGCATCAGGCAGGAGGTAACAGGTTTGTATACTATTTGCTCACCGGATAGTTCGCCAACGAGCACCGTGCACGCCCCGCAGTCACCTTCGCGGCAACCTTCCTTGGTACCCATCAATCTTTCTCTTCTCCGGAGATAATCCAACACTGGCATACCGGGATGCCCAGAGATGCAAATTTCTCTATCGTTCAGTAAAAAATGAATTTCCGGGTACATTTGATATTCCTCGCATACCAATCTTGGATGGAAAATATCTATGCATAATGAATTTGTTTAACTTTAAAAAGATTTTTTATTAAAGCTTAAGTATATTTAATCCTGACACGGGGTCAAATTCCCTCACGGCATTGATTCCGCTGAGTTCGATAATTACTGCCTCAAGGACGAGAAATGTACTGGAATTTTCTCTGAGGCATCCTACTTTTACGTTATCCTTTTTGCCGAACGCGGCATGTAGATGGACCTTTGGTTCGTTGTTCTGGTTAAATATGGTTCCAAAACCGACGATTTCGTGGCTTTCGCCAAGCTCTCTCCATACCGGGGTCGGAGGGAGTTCATCTTTTTCAGGCCCGACAACGATCTTCCCTTCACGCATACCGCCTACCAGATAAAATGCTGCCGAGCTAATGACCTCTTTTTTTGCTATGCTACTGAGATTCCCAAGGACATCTTCTTTGTCTTCAAATCTTGCGACAACAACTCTTCCTATTTTGCCTACCTGATATTTCATCTCAAAAACCTCCTGTATAAATTGTTTATCTACTCCTGAGCTGGCTTTTCAGATATCTACGGTTAGCTTAAATAAATAAGATTATAGTGTCAATAACTAAAGTTAATTTCCTTGAAAGCCTTGAAAATGCAGGTAAAATCAAAGACAAAAAAAGAAAAGGTTCTGGCACGTAAAACTCTTAAAATGCAAGGAAGTATATTGCGATTATTCCGGAGGTAGATATATAAATGAATAATTTTAAAGATGCAACTGAATGCTGGAAGGTTATCCTTTCAGACGTGAAAAGGAACGCTGGCCTTCTCAAAGAAATTAAAAGGTTTGCGATAGAGAACATTTCACCGGCTGAGATCATTTTCGGGACATCTGGCTGGAGAGGTGAAATAGGTACAGATTTTACCTTTCATAACGTGCGTATAATAACTACGGCGATTATAGAAATGTTCAGGACTGGTGGACAAGAGGTGATGGAGTCGCTTGGAGTAACGGATTTTGATGAGGTTAAAAGACGTGGTGTGATAGTAGGCCATGACAATAGGTTTTTAGGGCCAGAATTCGCTTTATCCGTAATGGGGTTGCTAGTGAAAGAGGGGATAAAGGTCTATTACGCAGGGGAAGCTATTACACCGGAATTTTCTGCTGCTATTGACATGCTAAATGCGGCATGCTCGATAAACCTTACACCTTCGCACAATCCTGCGAATTATTCGGGATTTAAATTTAACCCATCTGATGGTGGCCCGGCTGGTTCAGAAATAACAAAGGTTATCGAAAAAAATGCAAACAGGATGATGGCTGAGAAGACGGTGATACAAGAACCAAAAGTAGCGGATTTCCACAAAATTGATACGATAACACTTTATGAGGACTTTCTCAGAAAACGTGGCACCTTAGACCTTGAGAGGATAAGGCGATTTATAAAAGAGGAAGACTGTTTTGTTTGTATCGACCATGTCCATGGCGCTACGAGGAAAAGGCCGAACATACTCCTTGGTGAAAGTTCGAAAATAAAATATCTAAGGGCGGATGATGACTATCTCTTTGGAGGCATACCACCAGAACCTTCAGCAAAGAATATGAGGTTGGTGATGGATTTATTGGGAAAGAGTGAGTGCAAATTTAAGTTGGGTGTAATCATGGATCCCGATGGTGACAGAATAAGGTTTACTGATGGAGAAGTGGATATTACGATGAACCACTTTGGGGCTATGGCGTTACATTTTTTGTATACATACAAGCATATTTCGGGTGTCCTGGTAAAATCTGTAGCTACAAGCAATTTTGGAAACGCTATTGCCGGGAAACTTGGCATTCCTATAAAAGAGACGGCAGTTGGCTTTAAAAATTTCAGACCGTATATGCTTCAGGACGCAAAAGAAAGGGCTATCGTTTCCTATGAAGAAAGCGACGGTATATCAGGCTATAATAATACGCTCGAGAAGGATGCGATGTTTGGGCTTTTGCTTGCGATTGAGATGATGGCAGTTACCGGGAAGAATATCGGTGCGTATCTCCGTGAACTCGAGGGGGAATTTGGGGCTTATTTCCCGGAGAGGGCTGGTGTGGAGGTTGATCGTTCTCTGGCAGGTGCGCCACTTCTTGAAAAGCTTTCACGCCTCCAGGTGAAACTGGCTGTTGGAAACAAAATAACAGTTGGGAATCTAATTAAAAATATCAAGACGATAATAAGCGTAGATGGAATAAAGATCGTGCTTGATGACGGGTCGTGGTTTTTGATAAGGCCTTCAGGTACTGAGCCGAAGGTAAGGTTTTATGTGGAGACGCGGTCTTCAGGGGATTTGAAAGATATGGTTGAGACAGCTGAAAGGCTGACGAGAGAAGCACTTGCATAAGAGGTTTGTGTGTAACCTGGTGTGGCGTAGCCACAACCCAAAAGATGTACTCGGTACGGAGCAAATACTATCGTTTGTTTTTTGACAAATTCGAAATATAAAGGACAAAGGTAAGGGAAAACGATTATTCACGGCATCTTTGGAATACTGGCATTGACCACTATAGCCTGGGCTATGAGTGAAAACAGATGGAAAGTTAAATTGCGTGACATACTGGTGAGGCTGGCAATACAATTCATACTGGCGGATTTTGCCGATTATTGTAAAGTCCCTATCGTGGATCCTTCAAAAAACGAAGGAGAGACGAAATAGGCTCTTTGGGAATTAAATCCATTAGAGCTGGAACCATTGCTACCTGCATGACTGGCGCAATCGTGGGAATTTTTACGGACAAAGGTTAAGTTTGTGTTGTAAAAAACCATTTCATTTTATTATTGGCGAGGAAATCATCTGCATGTGATAAGCTGCGTTGTTTATGCCCCTGAGCAGGTCATGTTCTCAGGTGATTACTCGAATTAAATATTTGACATATAGAATATTTTTTTTATAATAGCCTTTCTTTTGTTTTTTTTCCCTGTAAATTTTGGTTCATGTTTCTCGTTTTGTGGTTAATTTAAACCAATTATTTTCCTTTAGATATTTTGTTTGATTTTTGGTTGATGTAATAAATCATTGTTGTTGGAGGAGTTGTTTCTTTTGTTTATTTTGGTATGCTATATGCTTTGCTGTACGTGACAAAAATGATTAAGGTGAGACCGTTTGTATGAACGTACCAGCGATAAACAGGTAGCAGTCTGTGTTGATACAGGTATAAATTTTGGTTCATTGGTGGAGGTTAAAGAAGTTGGTAAGAAAGATTTTTTTTGCAGGATTGATTGTTGTCGGATGCATCACAGCAACTCATGGGTTAGCCAATGAGACGCCGAAGGGTGAAAAAGAAAAGAGTGAATTAGCCAAGATTATGGGTGAAATAGATAAGAACTATAAGGCTGTTGAACAAATATCAGGGTATTACAAATATACCAGTAATGATTGGAAGGTTATATCTGAGGCGAGTGCAAACATTGTCCAGCTGACTAAGACAGTCATCAGTAAATTTGCTCGGCCTGATGATAAAAAATATCAGGATCTGAATAAGACAATGTTGTCAGAGGCAGAAAAGATGTTAGAAGTTGCAAACCATAAGGACGAGAAAGGTGCATTGGAAGATGCCCAATGGCAGGTAAGACGGTTAAGACAAACGTGTGCTTTGTGTCATAAACATTTAGGAATTCACATTTACCCACAATTGTATCCTGGCAAAAAGGAGGAATTACAACCAGGGCAAGTAGAAATACCTGCACCAAAAGAAACGGGTATTCCAAACGATTGGTAGAGATTCTCTTCAGGAAGCATATTAAGATTGTTAAATATAATAAAAAATCGAATTTTACAGGTTCTTGCTCAATTACCCATGAAATTTTTCCTTGACTCATTTTGTCTTCAATGATATATTGCCGTGAATCGGGGTTTTAAAATTAATCTTGCTGTGATCCCATCAGATTTTTTGGTAACAGCGGTAGAAAAATTGGCTACTACCCGCTATACCCCATTTTCCCATGCTCCTTTTCTGCTTCAAGTACATAGTGAGTCTTGGTTCCTGAACAATATTGATCTCCTGATCGTTCTTCCATCATTAAGAAGAAAGAACGATGCGATTTTTCGCCGATTATATGGTAAAAAGCTGTTGGGAAACGTTAGGGTAGTTTTTTACGCGTAGTTGGTTCATTTAAATTACGACATTTGCACTATGCAATGCAACGTTTTTAGTTATGAAGGGAGGTGAAGTGAAAGTCTGAAATTAGGGGCTGATCGCTAAACTTGCGAGATACAGGTTGAAGAATAAAAGCCCTTTTCTGTTCTGTGGTTTTTTCGTATTTATCAGAATCAGATGTTTTGTTGTACTTCGACAAGTAATATGTACGTTTATAAAGTTATTTTGAAAAAAAGGAAAGTGAGGAGGGGAAAATGAGGCTAAAAAAAGGTATTTTTGCCGGAACGATTACATTGTTCATTGCTGCGGTGTCATCAGTGAGTTTTGGACAGGAAAGCCAGGGCGAGTTATGTAAAAAAATGTGGGATAACTTTCAGACAATGAGGGCTATGACTGGGCTTTCTACCGCAGATGAAAGTCAATTTGCAAAATTTTCGGAAGCTGCTAAGGCGATTAACGCAGACACGGAAATTTCCAAGAGCAAATTTGCAACCGATAAGAATTATAATGTTTTGAATGATGAGGTTCTCTATCATTCAACTGAGATTGATAAGGCAGCAGCAAATAAGGATCTAGAAGAAATTCAGGTACAGTTCAGAAGGCTAACTATCGCCT
The DNA here is from genome assembly GCA_021646415.1 of Candidatus Brocadia sp. Taxonomy (NCBI): domain Bacteria; kingdom Pseudomonadati; phylum Planctomycetota; class Candidatus Brocadiia; order Candidatus Brocadiales; family Candidatus Brocadiaceae; genus Candidatus Brocadia; species Candidatus Brocadia sp. The sequence continues at coordinate 104,191 of SOEU01000010.1, read as the reverse complement.
GCAGGAATTGTCATAAGATTTATAGGTCTGAACTGAAGCTTGTTCCGTAATAAAATACATTAGACATCCTACATAAATTATAAACGAGGAGGAATTGAATTATGAAATTTTTGCGTTTATCATACATCATACCAGCGGTTGTGGGTTTGGGGTTATCCGTAACTAGTTCATCAGTATGGGCTTTAACCCATCATACCCCTGGAGATACGACAAAGAGCCCATATACGATTTTCGCTGGTCTTGGTTTTGCTGTACAAGAGAGCTGTTATTTTTGCCACGGAAATGGTGGCAAGGGTACTGCTAAAGGGCACGAGTTTGGTGTTCCTGATTTTACCGATCCTGCTTTTCAATCCTCGAAAACAGATGAACAACTTGTAAAGCACATAAACACAGGCAAGGGAAAATGCCCTGGTTATCAGGGAAAGATGTCACCTGAAATGATTGAGAAGATGGTTGAAATTGTGAGAAATTTTGGTACAAAATAACCATCGTGACTACATTCGCAATCTCAAAATAAAGAGTTGAAGAATAGAAAAGGGGGTATATAAAAATGTACGTTTTATATACCCCTTTTGCATTTTTGCGAGGAATTATGAAATTTTATAATATTTCCGCATGAAAGAGTCGCTTCATTTGTTGCAAAGCAAATTGATGTTCGCTTCTGGTAAGTGCCGCAACGCAATCATGAGGGATAATAATTTTATATCCTCTCATATAGGCATCTGCTGCAGTATATAAAACACAAATATTCGCTACAACACCGGTAATTATTAAATGTGTTATGCCTAATCTTTTTAGTAATTTATCCAGAGAGGTTTTATAAAAGCAGGAATAGTTCCTTTTTGCCACCACATAATCTTCTTTATGTGGTTTGAGTTGTTTGATAACATCCGCACCTTCAGTTCCTTTTACGGCATGTCTTGGCCACAGTTTAAATTCCGGGTCTTTATCTTTATGTGCATCGCAGCAATAAATAATGGGAATATGTTTTTTTCTTGCCGTTTTTATTTCTTTCTTGATATTGCCAATTATCGTTCTTGCTGCGGGAACTTCGAGAGAAGCGCCTTTATTGACAAAATCGTTTAACATATCAGCGACGAGAATGGCATACTTTTCTTTGTCAGGGTTGTTTTGCATTTTTCATATTTTAACCTCTTGTGAGATATGCATGCTGGTTAAATGGTAAATCTTGCAAAATCTTCTGCAAAAATGACCTCGCCGGTATAAATATTTTTAAGTTCCCTTGGCAAGTACATATTATTCTTTATGCTGGAATCACAGACTGGGTAAAAGTGTGATAATAGTAATCTGTCGCATTGGGATTCCTTCGCAATTTGAGCGCAAAGTCTGGGAGTAAGATGGCCTTCAACCTTTTGGTCATCTGGAAAAGAGCATTCAAGAATCAGAGTATTAACTTTTCTGGCTAAACGGAGGATGCCTTCGCAATAATCCGTATCGCCAGAGTACGTCAAAGTTTTACCTTCCATGGATTCTATGCGGAAGCCAATACTATGCATTGAATGTTGAATGGGTTCCACAATAACTTTCCAACCACAATAGACCATTTCCCCTTTGTCGATTTCTTCTAAATGCAGGTCAAAGGTTTTGGGTTCTATTGTTTCTCCAAATACCGATAACAAGCCTTCATGAAATGCCCTTAAACCCGTGGGGCCTGTAACAAAAAGAGGCCTGGTTCTTTTCGGTTCATTATATCGCATTGCAAATAGGATCGAAACGAGGTCTAGTGAGTGATCGGGATGGAAATGGGAATAGTAGATGTGGTCGATATCCAAATAGGTAACGCCCGCAAGGAATAGTTGTCGTAAGGAGCCGGGGCCAGTGTCGAAAACAAGATGTTTGTCTTTTATTTTTAACAGGGTACATGGATATGCCCTTGTCTTCGATGGCATCCCTGTGCCGGAACCGATAATCGTTATCTCCATTTTACAAAATTTACACCGTCTATATCGTCAGGTAATGGAATATCCAATGAATGGAATATAGTTGCGGTAACATCCATAATCGCTAAAGAATGCTGGGTGATATTTTTGTGATTCACATACACGAATGCATCGTCGTAGGTATGCATACCACTGAAAACGCTCTTACTTAGAAGTGCCTCTTTATGGATAGCCCCTTTTAAATCATAACCATGCTTGGGTTCTATTACCAGGTCAGGTGCTCTATCAAAATATTTTCCATGATAAATTTCTTCCCGTTTGTGGATTTTATCAATTATGGTTGTTTTTGTGGCAGGGTCTTCCAAACCTGTAAGTTTTGATATAAGCGTATTTCTCAATTGTTCATAATCATTGCCTGCCTCCACACAGCCATTTGGTTCTCTTCCTTTCAGATTGATATAAATTCTTCCAGGATCAAGGCAGTAAGCCCTTGATCCCTCGCCTATATCAGCTAAAGATTTGGGTGGAGTTGTTTTGAAATGTAAAAACCCCTCCTCTTTTAACCAGTAATTGATAAATACTTCTTGTTGTAATGAACAAAATCCGTGGTCAGACAGCAGGATAAGAGTGGTGTCACTGTCAATATTTTCCGCAATTTTGCCGATAGCTGCATCTATCTTTTTGTAATAGTCCAGGAATAACGGACTGTATTTGGGGTCGTTTCTTTCCGTAAATTCCCAGAAAAAGTGATGCAGTCTGTCTGTCTCTGTGAATATTCCGATAAAAAGATCCCAGACTTCATGCTTCATAAAGTGGAGAATTGCTCGGGTTCTCTTTTCCAGTGTTACAAATAAGTCGTCAAACAACTTGTCCTTTGATTCATGGATAAGATGTGTTTCAACATCGATTTTGTATCCCATTTCCTTCAAAGTGGGCACAATTGAGGTTGGAAACGATGCCCGGGCAAGGTCTATTGCTACGAATCCCGCTATAAGGATACCATTCATTTCTGAGGCAGGATAAGTCGACGGTACGTTAATTACTACAGACCGCTTGTTATAACTGCTGAGGATGTCCCAAATCGGTTTACCCTGTATGTGCCTGGAATTAGGATAGTACATATCATAGGTATTGGGAATTCTATCCATGAAGCCAAAAATACCATGTTTGGCCGGATTTTTCCCTGTCATAAAAGATGTCCATGCCACGGAAGATACCGCTGGGTGTGTGGATTTCATCTCGCGGAGTGAACCAGCGGATAGTAATTTGGATAAATTTGGGCAAATACCTTGTTGCGTTAACTTATGAATAAGGCTGTAAGGAGTCCCGTCCAGGCCAATGACAATCGATTTTTTCCCCATGTGATTCCCGTTTCTTTAGATTTTCATCCCGATTTCTACACCTTCAGCGACAGCTTCAAGTGCTGTACGGCCTTCCGCGGCGTCACCAGCAATATAAACCTCAGGAACGAAGGTTTGAATAGAAGCTGCAAGTGCATTGTTGGGTTGATGCAGCGTGGGAATAACGATCGTATCAAACCCCTCAAGTTTTTGATCTGCCTCCCTTCGGCGACTGATGACCAGGTAGTTGTGTCCGATCTCTGTGACCTTTGCGTTGATATGCAATTGAGCGCCCATTTTTTTAAGACGTTCGCAAACATGATAGCGGGGATGTGCAACCAAACCCAGTCCCAGGACACGCCGCATTTCTATAAGGGTAATTTTCTTGCCTCGAGATGCGAGGAAGTCAGCTAGTTCACAACCCTCGGGGCCTCCACCAACAATAGCTATGTTATTTCCAAGGGTATTTGCAGACACGAAGGCTCTTGTGACATTAAGCACACCGTTACTTTGTGCGCCATTAATTTCAACGGGAACGTTTCTGGCACCATGCGCAAGAACGACTACATCTGCCGCAAACTGTTTGATAGATTCCGCAGTCGCTTCTTTGTTGAGCAGAATCGTAGTGTTTGTCTTTTTAACCTGATTTATTAAATAATCGAGAAACTTCCCCAAAGACTCTTTCCTTGGTGCAAGGGATGCATAACGAAAACTTCCGCCAAGCTGCGGCTCCTTTTCCCACAAAGTAACGTTGTGCCCCCGGCTGGATAGTAACTGAGCAGCGGAGAGCCCGGCGGGTCCACCCCCAACGACGAGTATTTTCTTTGGTTGAGTGGTTTTTGTTGTGCAGGAAATGCCCTCTTTGCCAATGTAAGGGTTGACCGTGCATACAAGCTTTTTCTCAGAGATACTTTCGATACATCGGTTACAGCTTATGCAGGTTCTTACATCATTAAACCAGCCTTCTTTCACCTTATTGGGGAAGTGGGAATCTGCAATAAGGGTACGTCCCAAAACAATGAGGTCGGCCTTATTTTCCTGCAGTATATTTTCAGCCATAGTGGGATTAACAATTCTGCCAACAGCTAATACAGGTATTTTTACAACAGACTTGATACCCTCTGCCAGATGGATGAAACAACCTTCTTCTAAATAATAACAGGGTATATTAAAAAAGGCGGATGCATAATTGCATGCAGAAACGTGAATGGCGCTGGCGCCCGCATTTTCAAGGATTCTGGCTATCTCCTTACTTTCTTCCAGTTTGAGCCCTGTGTCGGTATACTCGTCTGCGCTGATACGGCATATAACCGGATAGTCTTCGGGTACATGTCTTCTGATACTTTCTACAATTTCCCTGGCAAATCGTGAACGGCGGGCTGTGTCTCCCCCGTAGTCGTCTGTTCGTATATTCGATTCAGGGGAAAGAAATTGATTTACCAGATATCCATGTGCCATGTGGATTTCAACACCATCGAATCCTGCCTTTGTGGCACGGGTCGCACCCTCGGCAAATTTGTTAATTAGAGACTTAATTTCTTGAGCCGTTAACTCATCGGGCATTTCTTTGGTTAAAGGACTTGGAATGGCAGAAGGGGCTACGGGTTTCAAACCGGTAAAGTAGGGCAACGCCTCTTTCCCTGCGTGGCTTAATTGTATGATAATCTTTCCACCGACTGCATGGATGGAATCCGTTAGTTTTCTTAAACCGGGAATAAATTTGTCATCATGTATACATAACATGCCATCATTAACCCTGCCAGCAGGGTCTATTGCAGTATTTTCTAGGGTAATGTATCCCACTCCGCCCAAAGCACGCTCTTTGTAATAAGCGATAATCTCCTCCGTTACAAAGCCCTCTTTGTCGCATAAATGGGTTTCCATAGGTGACATTACCATGCGGTTCTTTACGTTGAGAGAACCGATCTTAAATGGGCTGAAGAGTTTTGGGAACTCGGTCATTGATTGTTAAAACCTCCTAACCTGAACAAACTAGAACGAAAATATTTTAGAGTTACGATTTGAGATTTGAAATCGTAACTCGCAAATCGTAATTCGTAATTTTTCTTCCAACATGTTGACTTATACTTTTTGAAGCATGACGTCCCGCTGTTTTCTTTTTACGGGATTATAAAGTGTATCCCGTTCAACGGGTTCACGGCCGGCCTCTTTGATCAGTTTGATGATTTCATGGACGGACAAGGCCTCCGGTGTTTCTGCACCAGCAGCATGGGTAATTTTTTCTTCCTGTACGGTTCCATCAATATCGTCTACGCCGAAACTAAGAGATATCTGGGATAGCTTGATTCCCAGCATAATCCAGAATGCCTTGATGTGGTCAAAGTTGTCAAGCATCAACCGGCTTATCGAGATGACTTTTAAATCCAGCATAGCTGTAGTACTGGAATTATTTGACAATTTAGTGTTTTTTGGATGAAATGCCAGTGGGATAAAAGACATAAAGCCGCCCGTTTCGTCCTGAAGTTCTCTTAGCTTCATGAGATGGTTGGCCCTATCCTCCGGAGTCTCTACATGACCATAAAGCATCGTTGCATTGCTCCGTAATCCTAGGGTATGGGCCTCACGCATTACCTGTAACCACCCATCGCCGCTGAGTTTTTCCGGACACAATGCCTCCCGAATCTTTGGAGAAAATACCTCAGCGCCTCCTCCCGGCAAAGAACCCAGCCCTGCCTCTTTGAGTTCTTTCAACGTTTGCCGCACGGAAAGCCTTGCTATTTGAGACAGGTGTTCGATTTCTACTGCGGTAAATGCCTGGATATGTACGTGGGGACAATTTTCATGAATTTCACGAAGCATTTTTATGTAGAAATCGAAGGGGAGATCCGGGTGCAATCCGCCTACGATATGGAGTTCCGTTGCACCCTCTTCAACCGCAGCTACGGCCTTTTCGAGGATTTCCTCCATATCCATCTCATATGAACCGGATTCTTCTTTATCCCTGCTAAAGGCGCAGAATTTACATCGATTCTTGCAGATATTGGAGTAGTTGATGTGGCGATTGGTAATATAGTATGCCTTGTTGCCGTTTTTCCGTTCACGGACGATGTTTGCTACATGACCGATATGGAGGATGTCATTGGACTTGAAAAGCCGTACACCGTCCTCGAAGCTCAAGCGTTCATCATGCTCTGCCTTTTGGAGGATATCGTAAACAGGTGATAATTTTAATAATTTTTCCATTTTTATGAAAATATCAGAATTTGACGTCAAAATCAAGGAATATGTCCTATTGTATGATAGTTCATAATTCTGTAATGGGACGCAGATAAACGCTGATAAACACAGCGAATATTTACACTCTACAAGGATTTCGCCGGAAAGGTGACGTTGCACCCGAAGCGAACTCACTATTGACAAAATGACCTGCTTTATTATACCTTACCAATATAAATTTTATGATACCTGTATTAAAAGGCGGCATATAGGCAGTGGAATCCATGTTGGGGGCGAATTTTATATCATTGAGAGACTCTGGCTATTAAAGAAAGGAGAGGAACGGGATGACACCGGAAAATAAAGTCAACGGAGTAGACGTCGACCAGTTGTATAGCACAATAGAGCAGATTAAGAAGACACCAGAAATTGCGAAGTTCAAATTTCGGGCAACTAATAAATGGATCGACGGAACACACAATCGTGCAACCATTAAAGATTTTTTTGGTGCCGGTAAGGAAGATACTTCCCGGAAGCCTATGATGTTTGAATTAGACGAACCCCCTGTTCTTTTGGGAAAGAACGAGGGTGCTAATCCTGTCGAATATCTTCTGGTTGCCTTGTCGGGTTGTCTGACGACAAGCCTGATTGCTCATGCGTCTGCCAAAGGAATCAAAATAAAAGCAGTTGAATCCAGATTAGAGGGTGATTTAGACCTCCGTGGATTTCTTGGTATAGCGGCAGACGTGAAAGTCGGATATGAGAATATCCGCGTGTACTTCAAAATCGACGCTGATATATCCGAAGAAAAGAAAGAGGAACTCATCCGTATGGCGCAGAAATATTCACCAGTATTTAATTCTATCGCAAATCCAGTCCCAGTATCTGTTCAACTGGACAAGAAATAAATATCACTAAAAATATCATCTGTGAGATTGTCGAGAGTTTTGTTGCCTCGGGTTCAATATATAGATCAAGTGTACCAATATGAAACGTTCTGCATTTTATCCTCCATTGTTTAAATACTTTTCTTCTTATATAGCAGTTCTGTAACCAAGCTTTGGCGATACCTTTGTTGTTTCATGGAGAAAACTTGTGAAGAGTAAGGTCTATTTTATCAAGGTAGAAAATGGTGAAGGTGTTTCTTCCGTTGTGCAAAAGACGAAACAACTCTTTGATTTTGCTGGTTTTGCAGATACGATTCAGAAGAATGACATGGTGGCAGTGAAAACCAGCTTTGGCGAAAAAGGGAATATTGGCTACCTCAAACCACCAATCATTAAAGCAGTTGTGGACAAGGTAAAGGATTGCAAAGGAAAACCCTTTTTGATAGAGACGAACACCCTGTATGTCGGTCGCCGTACCAATGCCGTTGATCATATCTCGCATGCCCACGAGCACGGTTTTAGTTATGAAAATGTCGGCGCCCCCATTATTATCGGAGACGGGCTCCTTGGGGAGCATGACATACAGGTGGAGATCAACCTGAAATTATGCAAATATGCGTATGTGGCCGGCGTGGCCAAGGCGGCCAATGCCATTGTCTCAATCGCACACGTAACGGGGCATCTGGCAACCGGTATGGGCGCTACCCTAAAGAATATTGGGATGGGACTCTCATCGCGTGGCGGAAAACTGGCCCAGCACTCAGGTGTAATTCCTCAAATCCTAAAGAAACGGTGTAATACCTGTGGTGTGTGCGGTAGGTGGTGTCCGGTGGGGGCAATTCAGATGGGTGAGCAGTATGCCATTATCGATCCTAAGATATGTATTGGTTGCGGGGAATGTCTGGCCGTTTGTCAGTTTGATGCCGTAAAGATTGCCTGGGATGAGAGCACGGTCAACCTTCAAAAAAAGGTTGCGGAACACTGTCTGGCCATTTTAAAAGGAAAGACAGAGAAAGTGGTCTTTTTCAATTTCCTGACCCATATTACTAAGCATTGCGATTGTATGGATAAGCCCTTCGAACCCGACATTGCGGATATCGGTATTCTAGCCTCCAGGGATCCTGTCGCCATTGAGAAGGCAACAGCGGATATTATCAAGGAACACATAGGAAAGGATTTCTTTAAAGATGTCTGGCCTCAAATTGATTATACCGTTCAAATTACTTATGCACAGGAGATTGGTTTGGGGAGTATGGATTACGAACTGGTGTCGTGTGGGCAGAGATCTATAGCAGAGTCAGTAAGCAAGTAGACTTAAACCAGCGTCGCTGCAACCAAAAGTCGGGATTTCTCTTTCTCCCTTTCAGGGCTGATATTATGATCTTTTCTTCTCCAGGGGCTTCACCCCTGGCTATGTTCTTTCGTCCCTTTGAGACTCATTATCGTTTGATTTGTGTTTTATTAATGAATCCAAAGCAAATTTTAAAGGAGGTGTTGCATGATTGCCGAGATCAGTGTGGTCCCCATTGGAAAGGGGATAGACCTGGCAAGTTATGTTGCCAAGATTGTCGAAATCATCGATGAGAGCGGATTGGATTATAAGCTCAACGCCATGGGTACTGTAATAGAGGGAGAAAGTGACCGGGTATTTGATCTGATTAAGAAATGTCACAATAAGATGCTGGAGATATCGGAGAGGGTGTATACCATGGTAAAGATTGATGAAAGGAAGGACAAGAAGGTAAAGATGCTCGAACATAAAGTGCAGGCTGTGGAGAAGGAGCTGGGAAGGAGTCTGAAAAAATGAGAAATAAATATTTCACGGTTGCTTTGGTCTTTACATCGTTTATTTTATCAGGCATGTTGATTGTCCATGCAAAGGGGGAAGATATTATGCAATCTGCAAAAGGGAAAAAAGCCGTAATGATTATTGCCAGTAATAATTTCAGGGATGAAGAGTTGTTGAAACCCAGGGAAGTTTTGGAGAAAAACGGTGTAACAGTTACTGTTGCTTCTTCTTTGTTAAAAGAGGCTACAGGTATGTTGGGAGCGAAGGTAAAACCAGACATCCTGTTTACAGACATTCATGTGGCAGAGTATGATGCTGTTATATTTGTTGGGGGTTCAGGAGCTGACGAATATTGGGATAACCCAACTGCCCATAAGATTGCGACCGATGCAAGTAATGCGAAAAAGATCGTTGGGGCTATTTGTATTGCACCGGTAACCCTTGCAAGGGCAGGTTTGCTTAAGGATAAAAATGCTACTACCTATTCCTCAACGGTAAAAGATATAAAATCTGCTGGCGCAAACTATACTGGTGCCGATGTGGAAAGGGATGGTAACATTATCACTGCCAGTGGTCCCACTGCTGCGCAAAAATTTGGAGAGACCATCGTCAAAGCGCTCGGTCAGTAAGTTTATAACTGCAGTACCGGAAGAAGTAAAGGAGAGAGTTATATCACACCTTCGTTTTCCCTCAACTTAAGGGCTGATTATGAAGAAACATATTTTATTAACGGGTAAACCCGGTATAGGTAAGACATCGGTAGTGAAAAAGATTATACCCCTCCTGGGAGTGGATGCAGGAGGATTCTATACTGAAGAAATTCGTGAGTTGGATAGACGTATGGGTTTCAGGGTTGTCACGCTGGATGGTGAGGATGGCGTTCTGGCTCACGTTGAGTTTAATAGTAATTATAAAGTTGGTAAATATCGTGTTGACCTGGTTTCCTTCGAAAAGGTTGCCATACCTGCTTTAGAGAGGGCTATGGAACAGAAATCAGTTGTTGTTATAGATGAAATCGGGAAAATGGAACTCTTTTCAATGAAATTCAGGGAACTCGTAAGCAGAATTCTCGATAGTGAAAAATCCCTTCTCTGTGTTATAAAAGAAAACGGCGATGTTTTTACTGAAGGTATAAAAAAACGTAAAGATGTCACTATAGTAATGGTGAATTATGAAAACAGAGAGGGTTTGCCTGGAGTAGTATTTGAGATGTTGAAATCAGTGAAAAAGAATTAATGCACATCTTCTTCGTTTGTAAAGTCGTATGATAAAATCAAACTGATAAGAAAAAAATCCTTCCTCATACTGATTGTTTTTCTTGAAAAGCATTTCTTTGTAGTGATCGGGACAGTCCACCTCTATAAAGAGTAAATACTTCGGACCATATCTTTTCCAGGATAGAGACGCGAAACTTTTTCCAGTTAAGTATTCTATCAGGGACATAAGATTGTGATTTTGTATACAATCGGCACAGACCTGAGGTGTTACGAAAAGTAGCAACCCTGTTTGCCCCTAATTTACAAGTATTTAATAGAATTCAAAAACGTGGCATTCAAGAAATGTCACGAGTAGTTATACTCTTTTCTTTTTCACATTTTAAAGGTATACATATTTGTTGTGTTTTATAACATCAGGCAAGACAGACTGTTACAGCATTTAAAAAATGTATAACTTTTTTTGAAATTCACTGGCATACCATCTGCATATTAGCGGTCACATGTGTTGAATTAATATTTTGTTTGTGAACTTCGCAGGTCACATCTTTCTTTAATTTTTGTGATCTGCGTGTTCATTATGGCATGATCAGGAGAGCATACTCCCACCGATTTTTCAGAGTAGATTGTATAAAAATGAAGGAGGATAATGAATGGAATTTGCACTTCAGATTTATATAAAAGATTTAAAGAAAATTTCTCCTCTCACAATAGAAGAAGAAAGAAGGTTATTTGAAAAGGTTGCCGAGGGTGATTCGAAGGCAAAAGAGTCTATTGTGATAGCTCATCTTCCATTGGTTATAAAGATTGCCCGGCGATTTGTTTACTATGGGGCATCGCTTCTGGACCTGGTTAGTGAAGGAAATATCGGGCTAATACGTGCCGTGGAAAGATTTGACTATACGATGGGTCAACGGTTTGGCAAATATGCTTCATGGTGGATAAAATGGACTATTCAACGTGCTCTGATTAATAACTCAAAAACCGTACACATTCCCATTTATATGGCAGAAAGGGTTTCCAAGTGGAAAAGAATGTCGTCGAAATTGACGAATACCCTTCACAGGCAGCCCGGTCGGGACGAAATTGCACAAGAGTTGAACGTCGATGAGAAACAGGCCCGGTGGATAGAAAGGGCAGTACGGCATACCTTCACTTTAAACGAGATAGATTCCCGGAAAGATGATTCAATGGAACTGAGCGAACGTATTCCTGATGAAAGTGTGAAAATGCCTGAAGATGAGTTGATTGAATCTCATGATAAGAATGAATTAAGAAGATTGCTTGAGATAATTGATTATCAAGAGGCGCGGGTGTTAAAAATGAGATATGGTTTTGATGATATAGAACCCATGACACTTCGGGAAGTAAGCAAAAAACTCAACATTAGCCGGGAGTGGGTCAGGAAGATTGAGAAAAAGGCCTTATCTAAACTTGGCCAACTTATGAATTGTGATGAGTAAGGCATATATATAATAACATTATTGAAAGTTTTTAGAAGTTTAGCTCATATCCTATTGTTGGAATCCAATCGGCTCTGAGTCCGTCGTCATTAAGGGGCGTTTGTATGTTAAAAAATACAAGCATTCCCATGCGTGGACTCCACTTAAATCCTGTTGAAAAATCTACGATATCATTACCAATATCAGACCTCTCTGTTTTGTGACGGCCAATAATATCTACTGCAACAGAGAAATGGTTATTTTCAATACTAAAAGCATAATCGGTACCAGCTGTGTACATAATTCTATCGTGCCCTTCAGTTCCACTATTGAACTCATATCCTAAATTAAAATGTGGTGTAAAATGGCTAATATTTTTTGAAAATATGAGGAATGGTTTTACACTGGTTCTTCCCGTTCCTAAAAGTTCATCGTCGTCTCCCGTATGCAGCTTCACATCGAGTGCAGCTGAAAAATCTATCCATTTAGATGTGACCAGGTTATACTTACTTCTCAGGAAAATATCCCCAAGTCCGGTGGATGCGCCGGAAACTGAGTCACTCATTGTTTCTCCGGAATCCAGACTGTAACCCAGGGTTTTACCGGTTACCCCTTTTTTTCGTGTCCGATTTAATATCGTTGCAGTACTATCGACGTCGAGTTGGATCTGCATGACTGGTACAAGAATGGAGAAGTCCCAACGGTCTGTTATTCCATATGTACCATAAAAAGAAAATAAATTACTTTTTACATCCACATCAAAGTTCAGTTGAAGTAAATTTTTATCTTTTTGGTTTTCGTCTAATAATACAGTAGACTTTAAATCGTCCAAATCCCTTCCTTCTAATGTAGAAAAGTTAATGTATGTATAAGAAAAACCAAAATTTAACTTTCCTTTCCCGAGGGTAGGAGCCCTTTCTGCAAAAATAGGCCCAAGGCTGTCTGTCGTCCTTGTGAATACCTCTAACTCGCTATCGTACTGAAAAGCAAAGCCACCACTTGTTGAACTTACCGGGAACTCACCCTTTTCGGTATTTAACACTGAATTTAGACCCTGAATTTCAGAAATTGAATCTAAAGGTACCTGAACGGTTGTAATCACATCTACCCCACCAGTTTCTCTTTCCTTTTCAAATACCTTTGTTACAGGGATGCCGTTTCCACCATATAATGTTGTTATTAAGTCTGATAGACCGCTGGCTAAACCACTGGTTACAAAACGAGTAACTATGAATAAAGTGACAAGTATGATTAACAGGGATCTTGTTACCATGAAAATATGGTGTATCCAAAATGCTGTGAATAAAGGACGAATACCTAACCAGAACAAGCCGGAAAAGACAAATCCGATGCACATTCATGAGTCAACCCTGACAGGGTTAATTTATTTTTTGCTGAAAATGTCAAAATTATCTTTGGGAGATACTATAATACTTAGTTATTATCCTTGAAAAGTCAATAAAGTTTTTAGAATAGGGATAGGTATTCATAAGGTGAAGCGTTTGGAGAAATGCTTAATTACAGGATGGTGTTCCGTAGACCTTCCATTCAAAAACAACTGGGTTGGATTGTTGTCCCTTGCATCTTGCTGAAGGGGAAATTTTCCTGATACGGATGGCTTTGGTAGTTATGGGTTTTGCGAATGAATATTCGATGTCCCCAATTTTTTTTACAAAGTTACTATCTGTAATCCACGTGATTGCATCCGCATTTAAATATTGAACTAATCCGTTGCCGAGGTTTCTGCCTGGATCTATATAGAAAGGATCGTCTGGATCTTCACCACAACTTTCATTACAATCTGTTGTCTGTATAGTCATCCTTGTAAGAGTAACTGCTTTATTCCAATCGAGTCGAATCCATGCATTTTTCTTTTGCCCGACCTTATTTCGTGTCTTTATCCAATGGTAACTGCAATTATCTTTTTCTTTGCCGTCGTTCATCCTTTTCGGACCAAAGGTATTTACACCGCCGCCACTACTGGAAGCTATTGCACAGGGTGCGATATTTGAAACGACGGTAAGAGACAGGGAGTTTGACAGGGCATTTGCGGTAAAAGTTATTGTTGCAATTCCATTGGATGTACCATTAATCGTAAAGGAAATTTGTCCATTTGAGTTTGTCAATCCGTTGTTTGGCGTAACTGTGGCGGTGTTCTCTTTTTCACTTTTTGCAACAACCATGATGCCACTTAATGGGCTTCCCTGATTACTGAAAATTTTCACAGTAGCAGTGCCTTTGCCCTGGAGGTCGAGAATAAATGAGTCAGGACTAACGGTCATACTATCTGAAAAGGTCGTTTGGCAAAATACGAGCGTAAAAATAAATGGTATAAGGAGAATATTACATCTATACAACATGATTGCCGTACCTTAGTTTATTTTGTAAAACGATTATTGATTTGTTCCCGCAAAAGATCATATGTTATGGTAAGGTTATTCCGCAAATAATCATATTTTGTGGTAATATTATCCAAAATATTCTTATATATTGGGGTTTGCTTCTCCAATTCATCTGTCTTTTTGATAATCTTCCATATATTATTTTCGTTGCGAAGGATTTTGGTTATTCTGGGTAAAACTCTTTTATGACGATTCCCACGCTCATCAGTCCACGCATCGGTTCTGTCAAAACTAACAGTTGCCTGGCTGTTATCATCGTTTATCTCAATTATTTCATTTTGAATGAAAACCTTAACATCGTGTACATACTGGTAATGTTGCCGTAGTTTACTTTCTTCTTTTTCTGAAGATATATGACCAATCTCTTTTAATGTCTCAATATCTCCTTTTTCCCATGCCTTTTTATACTCCTGTAGCCAGCTTCGGATTTCCCTTTTTACTATTTCCTTCGGTTCCGGTTTTGTTACTGCCTCTTTTGTGCTTGTATAAATGCCATATTTTTGAATATTGTCAACAGCGGTATCTAAATAGTGATAATTGGCAGTTTTTTTTTCATCGGCAATATGATCTAAATTTCCGCTATCAATGGGATGCGGAGGCTTGATTGATATTTTATTGCTTGCAGAATCTTGTGACCTCTTGTTTTTACCCGGTTCTTCACCTAAAAATGCTTCCAAGTTATTATCCCGGGTTTTTTGTCTTTTGGTGTTGTCGTTTTTTTGAGCCCTGTTTGTTTCTCTGAAGGAGTCAGGAATATGAACACTCTTACGTGGAATAGTGGTGGTTTTTTTATATTCTTCTGGAAAAAAGAATACGTAGAGTACCAATGGAATTGAGAGGATGGTTGGAATGATAATAAGCAAATTATTTTTGGAATAATGCGCAAGCTGTAACTTAGTACTACATTTTCCTCTTTGTAATAATGATTTGAGTTCGTCTATTGATTGGGGTCTCTTATTCTTGTTTTTTTCTAAGCAACAGAATATAATATTTTCAAGATATTTTGGAATCTTTAAATTTTTATGTAACTTTCGAAACGATTGCGGCTTTTCATTTAAATGTTTATTCATTAATGTGATCTGATCCCCTCGAAACGGAGTCTCTCCCGCCAGCATTTCATACATGATTACCCCCAGTGAATATATATCTGTCCTTTCGTCACACTCACCTCGCCATTGTTCTGGTGCCATATAAAGGGGGGTTCCTACGATGCTTCCGGTCAGAGATATATTGTCATGTGTCCGCAGTTTTGCTATTCCAAAATCTAAAACTTTTACAAAATCGTCTACCTCTCCAACTCTGGACAACATAATATTCTGAGGTGTAATATCCCGATGGATGATTTTTCTGGGATGTTTGTGCGCAGTCGATATTACATCACACACTTGAAAAATGATATTTAACATCCTTGAGACGTCGAATGTGCCGTTGTTCTTTATAGTTTCCTTTAAATTATTGCCATGGATAAATTCCATGGCCATGTAAATTGTACCATTTGCGTCCCGGTCAAAATCGTATAGGTGGATCGCATTGGGATGCCGTAATTCCCTGATAGTAGCCGCTTCATTATAAAATCTCTTAATGTCGTGAGGGTTGTCGCTTAGGTTTATATGTAATATTTTCACAGCAACAATATCATCGATATTTAATAACCTTCTTTTGGCCTTATATATAGTACTCCAGCCACCGACTGCGATCTTTTCTATTATTTCATATTTTCCCCCCAATAATTTACCAATATGGCGATCGCACGTTTGTTGCAGTTGAAAGGCTGCCAACGTTTTGTTGGACGTTAGTGATGTTTGCTGAGTGTCGGATTGACAAGATGCTTCATGTTCAAATCTTTTCCCGCAGTGTTTGCAATCAATAATTTTCTGGAGATCATCATTAGCTTTCTTGATTCTTTTATTGCAGTGGGGACATAAGACGATCGTGACCCCCATCTTTTTAAAAAGATATGTTTCTTGTTCGGATGTTATATAGCCACGATCTTTCATGATAACTTCAATACTTTTTCGGTTTTCTTCCTCAAAGGTATCGACAACGAGTTGGCAAATATATACCTGTTCAGGTGTTGCAAATCCTTCGGAGATAGCAAGATTCCCAAACTCTGTATCTAATCTGTTTTCCATAATGATTTTTGATGAAAAATGGTTATACAGATAAAGAATCCGGAGAAGTTCTGTCTGAGAAGTGACTAGTTATCGTGTAGTTATATTATAATTGTTTTTAGCATCAATTGATATGATTTTCCGGTGTGCGTGTTTTTTGTTTTTTGTTTTTTTGTCATAGATACTTACAACTACAATAGATAATATAAAGAAAATAAACCCGCAGAATACCATCCTCATGTTTTGCGAGCTTGGATAGATAAAGGAAAATTTTTGACCCAGTAAACTGCCTGCTAGCAAGTTTGCGATAGGTAATATGAAAAGGAGTATCATGCTTTTATATGGGGAATGTTCGGTTATTTTTAATGTCACTTGCTGACCCACGCCTAAACCAGGAAATGCATTGACTTCTAAAAGATTAGGATTGTTTTCTATACCCATACAAACACCACAACTTTTGCATTCCTGTGAATTAGGCTTTATTATTTCCACAGTCGCCTGATTGCCATTGATATATTTTATGATTCCTTTTTCGATAATCTGTTTTTGTTTGAACATGCTGTATTAATAATTTTACGTTTCCTGCGTGGGCTCTTGGGTTGGTGTTGCGTTGCCAACCTTTTCTCTCATTAATTTACCTACCTTAAATACTACCACATTTTTAGCAGGTACAAAAGCTACTTCTCCGGTCCTTGGGTTTCTTGCTTTTCTGGCAGCGCGCTGACGTATTTCAAAAACTCCAAAATCACGTAATTCGATACGATTACCTTGCGCAAGCTCACCAATAATCTCGTCTAAAAACATTTGGATCGTTTTTTTTACAATCATATGGGTATTGTCTGTCCTTCTGGCAATCTTTTCACATAAGTCCCTTTTTGTCGTTGTTTGCATTACAATTCTCCTTTTTAAAACGAAAGATATTATTTTGTTGTGGAAGTGGTAATTTTACATAAAGATTCATGTGAATGGATTTTTTGAAAAACATTGCCTCCTTGTTATAGCACGAGATTAGGGAAAAATATTTCTTAGTCTTAACTAATTTCTAGGTATGATATTTATGATTAACTGCGGACATATTATCAATTCAAAAGATTAATGTCAATACGATTTTAACACTTTTAAAGTTCTAAATTTAAGGGGTAAGCACAGAAAATCATGATTCAATAGTTCTTACAAAATGTCTTGACAATAAATTGATAGATGTGATATGTTAGCAAAATTCTTCATTTCTGTGTCTTGTGTAAAAATTTTGAGGAGGTATGCAATCATGAAGGTTAATATCAGGAAAAGTTCTATAAAGCATAAAAGGATGTGCGGTTTTCGAAAAAGGATGAGGACGAAGGGCGGGCGTGCAATTTTAAGGAGAAGAAGAAGAATTGGCAGAAGACCCCTCCTTGATGTTTAGTAGCATGAATAAAAAAGACCTTAAATATCAGAAACTGATATTTAAGGTCTTTTGTTTTTTGACTATTTCTTTACTCTTCAATTATAATTGCTTCTACTGGGCATTCTTCAGCCGCTTGCCTGCAAGCATCTTCAAATTCTGAAGGCACTTCAATGTTTTTGGCCACAGCTACGTCACCTTGCATGGAAAATATTTCAGGACACGTCTGGGTACAAAGTTCGCAACCTGTACAAACATCAGCATCTACTTTTGCGCGCATGATCAATCTCCTTTTTATTGAATATCTTAATTAAAGGTATTAAAGAATTATTACCAATGAAAGCTATTAACTAACTATCGTTGTGTCTCCTTTCTGTGAAATTGTTAAAAGTTAATGATCAAAAACTCAACAATCAGTTTAAGATATAAAACAAGAGATGTTTTCTAACTTAACAGCTTGAACTGCAATCTCCGGTGCGAGAACAACCTCTTCACCTCCCCAGACAACCGTTTGCCTTTTATCGTTTGATACAGCAATAATTTTATCCAAAATATCCGTGATGTTATTATTAATCCTTACTGTATTGGGTTTTAGAGGTTTAACAATTTTACCTCCCTTAACTAAGTAGGAATCGGCAATGATGGTACTGGTAAAGTCACCTGCGGCAAGTCCATTGATGGGGTAAGTATACCAAATTCTTCCGATATAAATACCATCATTTATTTTTGATAATAAAGATTGACCGGGTACTTCTTCCTTGCCTCCTATGACAATATTCGTTGGGCATATCCGGGGTTGTATGGTATGGCTCCTTCCACCTTTTCCAAAACGGAAACCATTTCTCGGTGTAAACGAAACGATTTTATTTGCCAGTTTTTTTGAAAGGTAATTGTTTGCAAGAAAACCCACAAGAAAACCATTATGGATGAGGTCTGTTCTTCCCGTAGGAATACCCTCACAGGAGACTTTTTTACTCCCGATAGCGTCCTTTATGGTGCCGTCGTCATAAACGGTTAATAATTCAGACGCTATCTTTTGTCCCAGTTTTCCCAGAAAAGGAGTATCAGATGTATTTATAGAAGAAAGACTTAAGGCCGGTATCACGAGGTTTGTAAATAAGTCCGTCACAGGCTGTCTTCCAAAAACAACATTGTATGTTCCATCGGGTATTCTCTCTCCCCCGATTGTCCTTATTGCGCTTTCAGCTGATTCGCGTCCCGCCTCTTCAGGATGAAAACTGGATAAATGGGTACTGGTATTCCATCCTGCGCCTTTGACCCTTTCCATCTCGATCATAGAGGTTATAGTGGTTGTAAGAATGGTGGATTCGTCGAAATCGTCGATACCTTTTGTACTGACAATGGCCATACGTTCTTTTGTTATGGTAATATCGCCACCGACGATAATTGATTTCGTAAACCCTTTTTGATTGTATTCCGTAAGGGCACCTTTTAGTCCTTGCCAACCCAAATTAACAATCGTCTCATCACTCATTTCCATGACCGCAGGGTCATGGTAGTTTTCTAATACGGGTTTCCCGATAGGTACCGGAAGAGATTTAAAGTCGGGGTCGTGGATTCTGTTTTTCTTTGCCTTATTGAATGCCTCTGCAATGCCTTTGGGGGTAATAGTATGAGAGGTGCTGCCAAATCCGATCTTGATTTCTTTTCCTGTCTTAAAAACAGCCAATAAACCAATACCGCTTAATTGCGTTGATTTGGGTTCTTGGACACCGCTGCAAGGAATGTCTGATGTATAATTGAGACGCACAGTTATCTGTTCGTTCCAGGATGCAAAGATTTCTGCATCAATGACATTCTTCTGCTTTTTGACGAATTCTATTCCGTTACGAACACAACTTTGGAGTTCTTCTATACTTATCATGATTCTTGACGTCCTGTTAATCGTGCCTTTGAACGCAATGTTGGGCCACCGTTCCCAACGCGCATTATCTGCATGGGTTGTCCTTTTCCGCAGTTTGGGATAGGAAAGACTGTGAAGTCATTTCCCACGGCATCGATGTTCATGAGAAAATCCTTTGAATCAGCAGTAATGCCGCCTTGCCGATATAGTTTTGTAAATTTCCCATTTTCTATCTTGTATACCTTTTGTGCAGAAATTCGAAAATTTTCTCTGGATTCACTAATGGACGGGATGCGGTGGTTAACAATGAAATACCCCTCTTTCACTTCGGCAATTATTTCTGCGGGAAATTTACTCCCGTTTGCAAAGACTGTATTAGTCATTCGTACCAGAGGGACATAATCGGATTCAGTTGCCCTCATAGAGCCATTTGGGGGGTAGTTCAGTATTGCAGCGTATTCACGTCCATTCATAAATTCCTTGAGTACTCCGTTTTCGATAAGATTTACCCGTTTTGCAGGAGTCCCTTCCGCATCATACTTGTAGTGTCCATATCCATTGATGGATGGATCTGAATATGCGCTTAAAAGAGGAGACGCAATCTGTTTTCCCAACTCGTTATCATGAAAATCTCTAAATAGCCAGGATCGCCCTGCGTAAGCCGTTTCGAGTTTTAATGCCCTGTCTGCCTCTGTCGGATGTCCTACAATTTCATGGACTAAAAGTGCATTAAAATGCGGATTTGTTACGACCACGACAGCGTCGTTCGTGGCGGGGAGAAAATCTGCCTCTGTAAGTTCCAGGGTTTCATGTGTTCGCATGAAAGCAAAATCGGCAAGGGATTGTTTGTAAACGTTTTTCCCTTTTATAACTTCCCATCCACGAATATCTCCAAGATAATCGTAACAAACCTCAGGGACGCCTCCGGCTTTTTGTGCCACAACAGCTACCATTCCCTGGGTAAGTGCATATGATTGGTCAATGATGGCACCTTCGGTGCTGCAAAATAATTCCCGCCTTATGCCTGTTTGCGCGTCCAGGGCAGCGTATTGCACGTCTTCAGAAATGCCATGCATTTCACCAGAAATTTTTGTGCAAAGGGTAATGACCTCTTTCAAAGATACATTCCTCGGATCTTCGTCAAATACGGCTCCAATAACATCCCGGCTGATATCGGTTTTTGCAAGATTTACCCCTGTCAGTGACGGGCCGATTGGTTTGAACTCTGCCTTTTTGTCCGCGTTGGCTATTGCCCTTGCATGCGCCCTGTTTATTCCCAGGGTGACTATTTTGCTGAAAGTTTTTGGGTTGGATTCTGCCTCTCCAATAGGCTGACCATAAAACCCCCATGCACTCATCTCACCCGCGAGCATCCTGATGCCAAAAGAAATAGAAGCATCTTCGCCTATTCCCTTCGCCTTGCCATTCTCGGCATGAGCGTACCTTATTTCATGTATGCCAAGCCGGATGTCAGCGTACTTGCAATTTTTTAGAGAACTGGTCTGTTGAATGACCTTTGAGACAGTTTCCTTTAACGTATCGATAAGTTCTATTTTTATGCGACTTGCGATGGGAATGCTCCTTTTTGCTAAATTTAAATGAATAAGTTTATTTAACAAAATATTATGGGTTTTTCCATAAAAATTTATGCCTTTGCAGACGGAGTTGTCCACAGGCTGCGTTAATATGGCTACCCTTTTTCTTTCGGAGGGTAACTACGAGACCATGTTTTTCCAGCGTCCCGCAAAAGGTTTCAATCGTTTCCTGGGAAGGGGGTTTCCAGTCAAATTCTTCCACGGGATTTACGGGAAGAACGTTAATATTGCATTGAATTCCTTTGAGCAACATTGACAGTGATTCTGCATCTTGTTTTGATGCATTGAGGCCATCGATCAGGGTATATTCAAAACTGATGTCTCTACCAGTAACTTCAAAATATTCTCTTGCTGCTGCAATAATATTTTTAATACCTATTTTTTTATTCGATGGGATTATCTGCGATCGTATAATATCGTTGGGTGCATGAAGGGATATCGCTAGATTTACCTGGAGACCTTCGTGTGCCAATTGGCGGATACCATCTATAATGCCCACTGTTGAGATGGTGATGTGCCGAGCCCCAATTCCTAGCCCCCATTCGGCATTCATAATCCTAATCGCCTTAACGACATTATCGTAGTTTGCCAGTGGTTCACCGGTGCCCATAAAGACAATGTTGGAAAGGCGTTCATTGGTGAAAAGATGATTTTTGCCATGGATGGCCTCCTCAACAATTTCACCTGCCATAAGGTTTCTTTCAAGACCTAAGAGTCCACTTGCACAAAATTGGCATGCCATTGCACAGCCTACCTGTGTAGAGACACACGCGGTAATCCTTTTCCCTTCCCTTAAAAGGATGCATTCAATTACGTTTTCATCGTATAGATGAACTAAAAATTTTTCCGTGCCGTTTTCAGTTTGTGTAACGGCATCAACTTTGGTTTGAAAGACCTGACACTGCTCAGCAAGCTGCTTTTGAAAATTTTTGGGCAGGTTGGACATCTGGTCAAAGGTCGTTGCGCCTTTGCCATAAACCCAGGAAAGTACTTGTTTGGCCCTGTAAGCGGGTTCACCCATTGTGGTGCAAAGTCCCTCAAGTTCAGATAAAGACATATTGGTAATCGATAGAATTTCTGCCTTGTCCATGAATCTGTTGATTTCTTTTACTAATTAATCGTGCTTCTCAATTTTGTATTTTTCTTAATTATACGCTATAAAAACATATATTATCAACGAATAATATAGCTCGCCGATATCGTGTAAATTTGAGTGGGAAAACAAAGATTTATTCGTATAATCTGCCTTTAATAATAGATTCTTTTTTAATCACAGTAGTAAAATAAAAAATTCCATAGTATCTTTTAAAAAATATTTTGACTTTTTAGCAAAAATAAAAATTAACCCTGTCAGGGTTTTAAACCCTGACAGGGTTGACTCACGAATTTCGTGCTTCGGATTTTGTCTTTTCCAACTCGTTTGGGTCAGGAGGATACAAATGAATTCAATGAACAAAATTCTTTCGTTAATTTTTTGTATCAGTAATTGTTCTATGCTTCTGTTAAGTAATGCATCAGGCATGGAGAGTCAAGTCGAACACTCTCCAGTTGTTAAAGAATTACAAAAAATTGTGGAGTCAAACGAAGATCTTCGTTTAAACCTGGACAAAGCTTTAAAAGAGCAGAAAGAAGGTTCCTACTGGTACAATAAGAAGATTGAAGATGTTTTTAGTTTTTTTGATGACTGGCTTGTTTTTCTCCCAACAACCGATAATCCTGAAAAATATTCTTATCTCTTCAATGAAATTTATAGAAGAAATCAAAATATTAGAATGCTATTGAGGCAACCGCTTTTCAGAGATTGGCTCAATAAATTTGTCACTGCCAGGGGTAACTTCATGGATAGTGAAAAATCAGTTAAGAATATTAAAGAATGGGTGGAAGATCCAACCGTTAATATAGGGGAATATGAAGTTCCATCTGGTGGGTTCAAAAGTTTTGACGATTTTTTTACGAGAAAAATAAAATCGGGTGCCAGGCCAATTTATATGTCAGCTAATGACTCGATTATTACCTCTCCGGCTGATTGTACCATCAGTAAAATACATGGAAAGTTAAATACAGAGGCAATTTTCGAAGTAAAGGATGAAATATTCGATGTGAAAAAATTGTTAGATAATTCAACGTTGGCTGATAGGTTCTTAAACGGAGATGGAGCAATTTGCTTTTTGATGCCATCGGATTATCACCGTTTTCATTCTCCGGTTAATGGCAAAATAATTGAAGTAAAACAACTCGGAGGTCTCTATTTCGCTGCACAGGGTTGGACAAATTACTTTTTTGAACGTCGGCGTGGTTACTTTTTGATAGAAACTTCTCGCTACGGCATTGTTGGCGTTGTTCCTGTTGGTCTTGCTGACATCAGCTCAATAAGTTTCGTTCGCAAGGAAAACGATGTTGTTCAAAAAGGTGACGAGTTAGGTTTTTTTGCATATGGTGGTTCTGCAATTGTGCTCCTGTTTGAACCGAATCGGTTGATGGATCCTATCTATGTTAACAACACTGTTTATGAGGTGAGCAATGTAAAAGTTAAAATGGGGCAAAAAATTGGCTCTCTAAAAGACGAGTCAATGAAATAGCTAAGAAATTAACTGTGATAGTATCTTCCAAAGATAATTTTGAGATTTCCGGCAAAAATATTTTTATCAAGAATTGAAATGCCTTGTAATACAAGTTCCATAAATCAATTTGTAATATGACGAATTTTTTATAGTTTTTAAGAGACGAACCGTATGAGTCGGAAAAGACAAAAATCTGAAGCACGAAATTTGTGAGTCAACCCAGTCAGGCTTGATTTTTATTTTATTTGCTTGTTCCCAAACCATGTGCTGAACTTGTTGAAGCATCCGTTTGGGAACACAGTGTCAAGCGAAACTCTGTTTCGTGTATGTCCATCGAAACAGAGTTTCTCGACCCATTGCGTTCCCAAATGAAATTTGGGAACGAGTTGATTCAAGACCTCTCGTCGGAGTAATTCTCTTTTAGAAGGTTTCTTGCATGAGGAAGTTCCATCGAATTAAACTCCAGATTTAAAAAATTCGTCCAGTCGATTTACACTATCGTAAGAAGGGCTGGGGTCAGGTCTTGCTTTTAACATCAATATTATGGCATTTTTCCTCTACAATTCAAATGCAACTATTGCGTTTTTCTTAAGGATAGTCTGACTAGGTGCCCAAATTCCTCTGATTTGAGTAAGATTGAGGTTGCAGTAAATGCAGCGAGTGCGGACAGCATAGGGATAAATAATCGAAGCCCTTTAAAATAAAGACTCCCACTTCCGTTTAAATCGGGAAACATCCTGAGGGCGAACCAGCACGCAAAGGCCATTGCTACTGAGGCGATTACGGTTTTTTGTAACGAGACAAAAACCTCACTTCCTATCTTAATACGGAGTCTTTTTTGCAATATGATGGTTAAAATAACGATTTGAACAATGGCACTGATGGCAGTGGAAAGTGCTAACCCACCTTCCTGTAATACCCAGATAAGCGAAAGATTTAAAACGAGATTTAAACCAACGCACATTGCCCCCACCTTGACAGGGGTAACGGTATCTTTGACGGAGTAGAATGCACGGATCAATACATGGAGACCGCAGTATGCCCATATCCCGAAAGCATAGAAGAGAATGGCGCGTGATGTCCTGTAAGCCGATTCCGCATTAAACTGATTTCTCCTGTAAAGGAGATCGATGATCGGTTCCCGAAGCACGATGATAGCCAGTGATGCAGGAATGCCGATTAACAGGATAAATTTTAACGCCTTGTTGAAAGCAGTCGAAAAATTGTTCCAATCTTCTCGTACTGCATGGGTGGAAAAGAGCGGAAATACTGCTGTGGCCATGGCGATGCCGAATACGCCTAAAGGAAATTGGATCAGTCGGTCGCTGTAATAGAGTACAGATGCTGCGCCGGCTTTCATGGGGAAATGGACAGTCATCCCTGCAAAATTGAAGCTGCCTGGTCCGCCTTGTGAGGAAGAAAACCCAACGGCGATAAGGCTATCAAGCAAAACATTGACCTGCACAATGCCGAGCCCGAAGACAATAGGCGCCATGCGCGTCAGTACCAATTTCAAGCCTGGATGTGAAAAGCTGGGAATGAACCGGTAGTATAATTCTTTTTTCCGTAAGGTAGGAATATGAATGACTACCTGGACGAGGCCTGAGAGAAAGGTCGAGATGGCAACTGCATAAATCATCTTGTCCAGCGCCTTTCCCGTATAGGGGGCCAAAACGGCCCCCAATATCCAGCACACATTCATGACAACCGGTGCAAATGCCGGCATAAAAAAATGACGAAGGGTGTTCAGTACCGCACCCATAAAAGCAACAAGGCAAATGAAGAAGACATAGGGAAACATAATAATAAGCAGTTTAATGATGAGTTGCCATTTTTCCTGTATCTGAAATACCCTTGGAATAACAAAGAAAGAGCCTTCGCCAAGGAAGACAATGCCACCCAAAATAATAATGAGTGCTGTGGCTACAACGTTGAAAAAGGCGAAAGCTTCTTCTCTGCCACGTTTTTCGATGTGTTCGGTGAAGACAGGAATGAAGGCCGCACTGAGGGCACCTTCACCAAAGAGACGTCGGAATAAATTGGGGATCTTGAATGCGACGGTAAACGCATCCCATACCATACTTGTTCCGAAAATGCTGGCGCATATCATGTCTCTTGCAAGACCGAGTATGCGGCTTAAAAAGGTGCAGACGCTAATAATCCTTACGGAACGAAATAAATTATACGATTCAGACATAAACAATTTCGGCGATGTTTAAAGTTTTATGAAATTCTGCAATACTTTATTATATGTATTTTTACGGTTTTTGCTTTCCCTCAATTTTAATGGTATTTTCAATATTTTCAATGCAATTTAGTGTTTTTACGATGACGCACAGATTCTTGCAATAAAACATAATCCATTTTAAAGCCGAAAGAAAACCCTCTGGTTTTAAAAGGAAAGTCTGTTTATGAGGATTATTAAAATACTTGACAAATTATACCTGACTGTTAAAATACCTTGTCTTTTGTTTGGCATTTTATTATAGATCTATTTTGTTGGAGTATTAGTTTAGCTCCTTCGCAACAGTAAGCATAGGTATTGCAAAAGGATGGTTGCTATGGCTATTAAGGTTGGTATAAATGGTTTCGGAAGAATCGGAAGAAATGTCTTTCGTGCGATTGCTCAACGAGGGGGCATCGACGTTTTGGCTATCAATGATCTTGCCGACTCGAAATCGCTGGCAATATTATTAAAGTATGATTCGGTACATGGTAGATTTGACGGAAGCATAGAGGCAAAAGAAAAGTCATTAATGGTGAATGGCAAAGAAGTCAAGCTGTTAATGGAGAAAGACCCTGCGAAGTTGCCATGGAAATCCCTTGGGGTAGATATTGTAATAGAATCGACCGGGATATTCACTTCCAGGGCAGATTGCGCGAAGCATCTGGATGCCGGGGCTAAGAAGGTCATACTTTCGGCACCAGCTAAAGACAAAATCGATGCCACGATTGTTGTCGGCGTTAATACCGGGGATCTTAAACCCGAACATAAAATTGTATCAAATGCCTCATGTACCACGAATTGCTTGGCGCCTTTAGCAAAAGTAATAAACGATAATTTTGGTATTGAAAAGGGTCTCATGACAACAATTCATGCATATACAAACGATCAGCGTATTAGCGATCTCATCCATAAAGACCTAAGGAGGGCAAGGGCTGCTGCGGTGAATATCATTCCCACAACGACTGGGGCAGCTAAGGCCATTGGAGAGGTCATCCCCTCACTGAAGGGTAAATTAGATGGTCTGGCTATGCGTGTACCCGTTGCCAACGGCTCTGTAACAGATTTAGTTGCACTCGTTTCAAAAGATATTACAGTAGATGCTGTTAATTCTGCTGTGAAAAAGGCTGCTGAAGGTGAGCTAAAGGGCATTTTGGAATATTCCGAAGATCCTATCGTCTCTTCCGACATTATTGGAAATACCCATTCGAGCATCTTTGACTCGGCATTAACTTATGTAATTGATAAACGTATGGTGAAGGTAGTGTCCTGGTATGACAATGAATGGGGTTTTTCAAATCGTATGGTCGATCTCGTCGAATTGGTAGCCCGTATATAAATCTATAAAATAATAAATTATTATCAAACCAACCTGATTCCATGCAAAAATTATTTATAAAAGATATCGAAGTACGAAGAAAGAGGGTAATGGTCCGAACGGACTATAATGTACCCTTAGACGAAGAGGGGAACATTACTGATGATACCAGAATAAGGGCAACATTGCCGACTATTAACTATTTGTTAGATGAAGAAGCAAAGGTAATTATAGCTTCACATCTGGGGAGGCCGGAGGGTAAAGTAAATCCTAAATACAGTCTCAAGCCAGTTGTAAGGCGACTACAGCGTTTCCTCGGTGAAAAGGTAAAGGTAATTATGGCGGAGGATTGCATTGGCCCAAAGGTAAAAAAACAGATCGAAGAGATGCACTATGGGGATGTTATTGTACTGGAAAATCTGAGATTTCATCCTGGTGAAGAAAAAAACGACCCTGTTTTTGCAAAAGAGTTGGCCAGTCTGTGTGATGTGTTAATACAAGATGCCTTTGGGAACTGCCATAGAAAGCACGCCTCAATGATTGGTATCGATGGATATGTACCATCTGCGGCGGGATTCTTACTCAAGAAAGAGATAGATTATTTTGAGAAGGCAGTCAATAATCCCATGCGGCCAGTTGTAGCCTTGTTAGGTGGGGCGAAGGTTTCTGACAAGATAAAGATCCTTGAAAATCTGGCTAAGAAAATGGATAAAATCCTTATTGGAGGGGCTATGGCATTTACCTTCCTCAAGGCACAAGGTTTTGGCGTCGGCAAGTCCCTGGTTGAGGATGGCATGCTTGATACGGTAAAAAATTTGATGGATATATCTAAAAAAAATGGCACAAAACTGTATCTGCCTGTGGATTTTGTTGTTGCGGAAAATTTTGATGGACAGGCAGAGACAAAGGTAGTTCCATATCAGGAAATTCCGGAAAAGTGGATTGCCCTTGATATTGGTCCTGCTACTACGAAACTGTTCATTGAAGCACTCCAGGATGCAAAGACGATTGTCTGGAATGGCCCAATGGGGGCATTTGAATTTGATGCTTTTAGTCGAGGGACATATGCGATGGTAGATGCAGTAACAACTTCTCATGCATCAACAATCGTGGGTGGTGGTGATACCGATATGGCATTTCATAAATCAGGAAAGACGCACGAAGTAACGTTTATTTCCACAGGAGGTGGAGCATTCTTAAAGCTATTAGAAGGCGGCGAACTCCCGGGAGTTGCATCGCTGTCTGATAGAAGAAGAAGCGTAAGAACCTCTTCGCCTCCGGTATCTTAAATAGAATGGAGCTATTGAAAAATAGAGAACCTTTTTGCCATATATTTAACGATCAGGGGAATAAAGCAAAAAAATAGAAGCACATGCAGCCAAAAATCAAAATTGCAGCATCTATACTCGCTGCCAATCCGGTACGCTTAGAGGATGAAATTAAAAGGGTGGAAATGGCTGGCGTTGATCTGATCCATATCGACGTCATGGACGGTCATTTTGTCCCAAACATAACTATGGGACCATTCATTGTAGAAGGGATAAGGCGTATTACTCAGGTGCCTTTAGACATTCACCTGATGATTGAACACCCGGAACATTATGTGGATGCATTTGCCGATGCGGCAAAGGATGGTAGTCTGATAACATTCCATATAGAAACCACCGAAAAACCTAAAGAACTTATTTCCTTGATTAAGAATGCGGGTTTAAAGGCTGGAGTATCGCTGAATCCAGATACGTCGGCGGAGTTGGTTGAAGATCTCCTGGATGCGGTGGATATGGTACTTGTTATGTCTGTAAATCCTGGTTTTGCAGGGCAAAGATTTATATCAAATGTTCTACCAAAGATTGCAAGATTGCGCAGTATCGCACCGGATGAAACGGATATCGAAGTTGACGGCGGTATTACAACAGAAACCATTACTCTAGCTGTCCAACAGGGTGCTAATGTGATAGTTGCGGCTTCCGCAATTTTTAAAACAAATGATCCATGTACTGCAATTAAAACCCTCAGACAAATGGCAGAGCAGGCAGTAAGGGATGAATATCAAAATAGAGTAAACATTCATGAGCAGCAGGCTCACAAAAGGTCATGAAAATGCGCCACCCTCCCTTAGTCCCTCCCATCAAAAGAGGAAGAAAGCTCCTTCGCCCCTTGCGGGAGAGGGTTAGGGTGAAGGGTATTTTCGTGTCAAGCGCATAAAATTCTTGTATCAAGATTTGAAAAGGTTTATTTTTGCAAATTCGTTCATCTGGAAAAACAACTTGTTTTTTTCTTAAAAGTTTATAGACTAGAGTGTCATGTTTTATCGGATTGGATTTTAAAATAAGTAGACATCATCGGATTGATTTGATGGTGTGCGAAAAAACGGATTTCTTCGCGATGGAAGGGTTGTTTTGTGTGATATCAGAGTAATCTCTGATATCTGAATTGCTCTTTAAGATATGTATAAAAAATTTTATAACAGGTAGGGTGTTTTCCCAATGGTTTTCTTCAGAAAAAAAAAGGATATGCCCGATGGCTTGTGGATACGTTGCGATGCTTGTAAGGGTATGCTGTTTAAAAAGGTTGTTGAAGAAAAGATGTTCGTGTGTCCCGAATGCAACTATCACTTTCGGATATTTAGCAGAGATAGATTGAAGCTTTTAGTCGATGAAAACAGCTTTGAGGAAATGTGGGCTAATATGGTGCCGTGCGACCCTTTATGTTTTAAAGATCGGGTAACGTACCCTGAAAGGGTGGCTGCAGAACAACAAAAGACTGGTCTAAAAGAAGCTGCGATTGTGGGAAAGGGAAAGATCAATGGGAGAGAGGTAATGATTGGAATTACCGATCCATCTTTTATTATGGGAAGCATGGGTTCCGTAGTTGGTGAAAAGATCACTCGAATTGCAGAAAAAGCTATGGAACTGAAGCTGCCTTTGATTATTATTTCGGGTTCTGGCGGTGGTGCGCGCATGCAGGAGGGAGTTTTTTCTCTCATGCAAATGGCGAAGACGAGTGCCGCAATAGCACGATTTCAAGATGCTGGTGGTTTATATATATCGATACTAACAGATCCGTCTTTGGGTGGAGTAATGGCCAGCTTTGCGTCTTTGGCTGATATTACGATAGCAGAGCCAAAGGCATTGATTGGTTTTGCAGGTCCCAGGGTTATTCAAGAGACAATAAAGCGTACCCTTCCAAAGGGTTTTCAGACGGCTGAGTTCTTGCTGGAGCATGGCTTTTTGGATAGGATTGTCAATCGTCAGGATATGAAAAAAGAATTATTCAGACTGATTAATTATCTGCAATAATTTATAGAAAGAGAAAATAAACAGGTTCCCCTGTAGCTCAATGGTAGAGTAGCCGGCTGTTAACCGGTTGGTTGTAGGTTCGAATCCTACCGGGGGAGCCAATTTGTATGAGAAAGCCCTTCGGCAATGATGTCGAAGGGCTTTCTGTATGTAGGGCAAAGGCTTACGTCATTTAGTGTGTAGTTCGAAGCTATAAATTTCAAGATTCTGGCCTTGTCTTCATAATTTGCTCTAACATATTGAGAATAAAGTATTTTTGAAAGTTCGAAGGTTTTATAGCCTAATTCATAAAAATCAGGATTGATTATCTTGAAACTATCCAATTGTGTTTTAATCTCGATAAGTTGATCTTTATACTCCTTTTCTTTGATTTTAAAAATATCTTCAGTAATCTCATTATCAAATTTAGAATCATATAATCTGTTTAATCGACTACTTTATCATATTGATTTTTGAGTGTATAATATCGGTTTCTCTTGCAATTCAACGTTATTTTTTGTGTATTCCTTTAAACCTTCTATAATCCATTCTGTAATTTCATCGTTCAAAGTGATCCTTTTTATAGGATATTCAAACATCTCTACTAACTTTTCTTCCCTGAGATATCCATTTCCATTATCATTTTGTCTCCCTTTTGAAAAAGTACAATGATATTATATATACCTTTTCCCTTTTTTCTTCACCGAGAACTTTACAACCACATACTCCGTAAATTATCGTATTGTTAAAGTGGAAATTTTTCCTGTTTGAATATGGATGAAAGTTACCTGTTAAAACAGTCTGCACTTTTTCAAACAACTCTTTTGTTATTAGTGGAGCATGGCTTCCTTGATACATTTTATCTTTCCATTTAACCCAAAATCCTATCTTGGGTTTTGGGATTAAGTAGGCTCGATTTGTTTCGGAAAAATTATTCTATCCATATTACATCACTCAATCCTAATTCTCTTAAAGCGCATTTTGTTTCATCGATCTTTTGCTTTGGGATTCCGTTAGAAGGGGAAATATCTACATCTGCATCGATAGGTCAATGGTGTTGATCGAATCCTTTCACTAAAAAACTATAGCTCTTTCCAGGTTCCATACTAACGTTTGAAAGGGATATTTCGAGTCTGGTCAGTTTTGGTGGTTCAATATGTTTTTTTGCTTCTTCCTCTGTAATAATGAGCATATCATCTGATACTTCTATATCCGATGGCATGGACTTTCATCGTAATGAAATGGTTTATAATGACTGTCAGAAATCTTTCCTACATATCCAATAATTCTATTGCCAACACCACGGGGAATGGTATCCCTGATAACTTCAGGGTTCAAAAGACGAGGAAACTGAGGGGATGCAAAAAGGGTATTTTTTACTGATTGAGTACTCCATTCCTTAAAAGCCGGAGGCCAGTTACGTACAAGGAAGTTTGGGCTGATTCCTTCTTCAACATGACCATCCTGTCTCAATCTGTTGAGAATAAATGCCGTAAGAGATTCAGCAGCGCTTGAATGTGTAAGACCGAGGTTTATATCCTGCCAGTCGTTATTTTTTCCCAGGAGTATAATTTTATTGTACGTGCGCCATACGGATTCTTTTAAATCCCGTTCTGCCTTTTTCAGATTTATAGATAACTGATGCTTTTGTGTCTCGTCTAGATGCAATTCATCGAGTTCTTCTTCGATATCTTCCCATGCAAGCAATTTTCTGGCTTCTTCAGGGAGAATTGTCGGATTATCCGGAACACACCATATCAGGGCGCTTTTCAATGTCCTTGCCAAGGCTCAATACTCCCGTGTCATCTGGTCTATGAATTGACTCGCTCTCTTTTCATCCTGCATTGATTGATCAGGCGATAGAACAACAAAAGTTAGTATTGCCCTATCTGGAATTTGGTTACTTCTTTCAGGGAAATAGATCCTCTTAATTCCAGAAATATTCGAGGGCAGTATAGCAAAAGTTTTTTGTGTTTCCGTTTTGACCCTTTCCTCAATTTTTGGTGGCTGAAGAATCGTTGTTCTGCGGTCTGCAAGGAGTTTGTTCAGGTTAGGGAGCAGGCTGAAAACGATACTTTGCCTTTTCAACCGTAAGAAAATAACAGGATTCTGATAGTGCATCAAGCACTGTTTCCACATTGCCTATATCAAGTTCAGGCTCTGCAACAGCCAGTCTGATTTCCGGTAACGTTGCTTCCGCTTTTACCTGACCGCCGTTTGATTCAAAAAATATCGTCGTTGCTGTCTTCTGATGCGGTGGGGTCTTCTTATCGTATCGACAAACTCTTTATCAAGTCTTACTGCATGTGCATCTGGTTTACCAGAGATATCAGTGGTTACAGCCCCTTCGGGTTTGTCACTTCCGATCTGTTCAAAAACTGCTGCACGGAACATCGGATCATCAAGTGGAGCTGTCCCAAGGGTAATGAGAGGGTCTTTGGGTGCGCCGAAAAACGCCTGGGCGAGACGCCAGTACTGTTCGTCGCGACCAACGCCATCCTCGACAAAGAATCTTTTCAAAGCTTCACCTCTCTCTGCCGCAAAGAGTATCATGGCCTGATGCAACCTGTCGCGGCATCATATTCAAGCATGTAACCAGACATTTTTGTTTTTCCTGTATTCTTGCTTTTCTCAACATCTTCATCAACTTCTTCATCGTTATCTTCTATGAAGGCAGGTTTGAAATCTGTCCTTATATTATTATTTCCATTGGTCACACCTGTTGATAATGTCCATAACCACATGGCCGTCAAACGGGCATCTTCCTCAAAACCTGAGGTATATGCCCCTTCAAATATCATATTCAACGCCTCTTTTGCCACGGCAGCACAGACGTGTTCAAGATATTCTTTAAGGGTAACAACATCGTTCGATGCCTTTTCTACCTTTGAATATCAGGAAAAGATTTCCAATGCGGGATTGAGGCTGGCAAATATGGCATCTGCGCCAACAATACATTCTTGGCAAGACGTGGCATCCACTTATGGATTCGCTTGGGCAATTCTGCAGGCATATCGAACTGTTACCTCTGCAATACGGGCTGCACGCTTATTCCGTGCTTTCTGATTCTTCTTTTTGACTCTGACACTTTGCCGGAGAATCTTTATGGTTATCCGGGTCTGTACCGGCAATTGCATGACTTCCTCAAATAGCTTATTCTCTCCCATTGTCTTACGGTTGTGTTGAGCGCGGGCGAGTAAATCTACACGAGGACTCTTACGGCGCCGGTCGTCAAAGATTTCAAAAAAATCAGCCTCCCGATCCATGACACAGACTAACGATGTGTGGGGCATCAGGAGTTTTATATCCATACAATCGCGAACTCCTTGAATCCAACTGAAGGTATTCTTCTCCTCTATCGGGATTGCCGATAGAGGGGCGATCGTCTTCCAGAGACCTCTGCCCCCGGGCGGTACACTCTGCCCGGAGTACTCCCAGGGGAAGACCACTGCCTGTTACTGCAAAGGTGGAATGCAGGTGCAATCCCTTACTCTGCTTGCCAGTCTGGTTTGTGCCGGGAGACCCCAAACCTTCACATCTTTCTAATGTGGAATAATTGAGATCACTACCGTCTTGAATACAAAACACGGTCTTCTGTGCCTTCATCCGCTGTATTGTACGCTCACGATGCGGCTGGAGTATTGCTGACATGGTTACCGCCGAATCGTCCGGTTTGTCAATAAACCGATAATAGGCCTTGACTTTTGGCCAGTCTCCTTCTGCAACTCCGTAATATGCCCGACCTGGTTGCCCAGCTTTATCCGCCGCAATTTCAACAAGCCTCCAAATGTAACGCGGAAGAACTAAACCCTACTCCTCCCAACCATCCATGTTCAGACTTCACCAAATAGTAAAGTTGCCGTCCTACCAATGGCCCGGCTCCCCGCGGATGACCCTGGACCATCAACTTGTTCCATATCCGCATCTCTTCTTCCG
Source organism: Candidatus Brocadia sp. (assembly GCA_021646415.1). NCBI lineage: Bacteria > Pseudomonadati > Planctomycetota > Candidatus Brocadiia > Candidatus Brocadiales > Candidatus Brocadiaceae > Candidatus Brocadia > Candidatus Brocadia sp. The sequence continues at coordinate 69,768 of SOEU01000010.1, read as the reverse complement.
TTTTTACCCTGATTAACCGCAATTCTCTTATTTCACTAACGTCACCGGGTATCCCTTTCGCCTCCGCCACCCCTTCGACAAGACGCCTCGGACTTCTTTTGCTTCGTATGTTACCAGACCGGGGAGGAACTATGTGTTTCTTGCGCTCCAACTCCCGGAGCGATTTTATGCAGCCAGCACGTTGTCTCTCTCCTTCTTCAAGAGCCGTTTCCACACTCTCCCAACTGATGAACTCCCCGTCACCACGAAGGATTACCTTCTTTACCGCAACCAGGGAGATATTTCTTAAAACTCCGAATAACCTCTCCTACCTCCTCACTTCCCATCGTCTCTCCACTGCGCAACTTGCCAGCAAAATATTCTCGCGTCTTCCCGATAAAACACAGCACGGGACGAAACCCCTTCTTCCCACGATTCTTTGTATTATGCCCTTTGCGACCACCTTGCTGATTCCCATAGATGGTTTCTGCCGTAGTGTCTATATCGATGTGGATCATCTCGTACCCCATTTCGCATAAATGCCATACCCGCTCTCTCAACGCACTCATTACCATCAACAGAGACCCGCCTTGATTTATCCCCAGAGAATTCACATATCGCCAGTATGTCGTAACAAACGGAAGTTTTACCACATGAAATATCGAACACAACATTGAGTCTGTCTGGATATACAGAAAATGCCATACCCGGTTGAACCCAATAAACAAAAGCATTATAAAACCATACACCATATTATGGTGACCCATGTCCGGTGTTCGTGACGGTGGATTATACAATCCCTCAATATCTCTTTGAATCGTATCAACTCCATAAATTTTACCAACCCCAAAAGCCCTCCAAATGGGCTCAAACGCTCACTGCAATAACTGTGACCCTGTTTTACTAGCATTTGCTGGACAGTCGGCTTCTTCTTGATTTTCCCGCCTTTTGGCGGTATTCTTATTTTGCTTTTTAACCATTTGGGTTACCTCCTCTTATTATAGGTTAATGTTACTTACCCTGTTATAATGAGGTAATCCTTATGGTTTCACCTTCTTTTATCTTGCGCAAGTGCAAGATTCAGGCAGTAGACTAAATATGTTAAAGTCCAGAATAGGCCGAAGAATTTCTTATGGTGTCCAGATACCCAAAAATGGGAGTTTTACCCAGTAAAGCTGCTATGATTTTTCAAAAAGTTGTAACACTTTAGTTTTTTGAAAAACTATCAAGGCAAAGCCTTGTGCTGATTTCGCCCCGGAGGGGCAAATTGCTCATAGACAGGCAATTTATTGCCTGTGTTAATAGAGAGATAAAAATAAGCCCTGTAGGGGCGAATGAAGATTATGGATACAAAATCGTCTCAATCGTCCCTACGGGACTGTATTTCTATTTGATAAAAATACAGGCAATAAATTGCCTGCCTATTGCCTCACGTCCCTATAGGGACTTAAAAAGCACAACTCATCTTTCAAAAAACTAAACTGTTTCAAAAAGTTAAAATATTACAATTTTTTTAATTTATCCAATTTACCTTTTCAATCTTAAGATGAAAGGAAAATAGTATGAGTGAGACTATTAAAAAATATGGAATGGGATGGAGGAGAGATTATCCTGAATTTCGTGATTATACAATAGAAAGTAGTGAAGTTTCTTTAAGGCATAAGCGATTAGAGCAAAAAGATCCTGTAAAAGTAATACTTAAGAAAACTGGAGTGGTAGAAACTGCAAAAGCAAGCCTACCATCTTCTATCGACTTGAGATCATGGTGTTCTCCTATTGAGGATCAAGAGACAATTGGTTCATGCACCGCACATGCTGGTATTGGGATTGTTGAGTATTTTGAAAGAAGGGCATTTGGAAGGCATATCGATGCTTCCAGACTATTTCTTTATAAGGTTACACGGAATTTATTAAAGTGGCAGGGAGATACCGGTGCATATCTTCGGACAACAATGAGTGCATTGGTATTATTTGGTGTTCCTCCAGAAGAGCATTGGCCTTATAGAATTGCCGATTTTGAAGAAGAGCCGTCTGCTTTTTGTTATGCATATGCCCAGAATTATCAGGCGATTAAATATTATCGGCTTGATCCACTTGGGACTTCTAAGGATGCATTGCTGAATCGAATTAAAACAAATTTAGCAGCAGGTCTTCCCTCTATGTTTGGGTTTACGGTTTATAGCTCAATCTCTCAGGCAGATACATCGGGAAAGATACCTTATCCGGTTCCCAATGACGATTTTGCTGGCGGTCATGCCGTTGTCGCTGTTGGTTATGATGACACTATAAAAATAAAAAATAATAATGTTGGAGGTGTAGAAACAACAGGAGCATTATTGATAAGAAACTCATGGGGGACGGGTTGGGGTGAGAGCGGTTATGGTTGGCTTCCTTATGATTATGTATTGAAGGGTCTCGCTGTTGATTGGTGGTCGCTGATAAAGAATGAGTGGGTTGATACGGGAAAATTTAAGCTTTAGATGAAAAGCGAGGATGAAAATGGCTGAAATATCTGATAAAACAAACGAAGGACAGAAAATTGCACGAAAAGGTGAAAAGCCGGTTGGTATAGGAGGCATTGCTTCAATTATAGCATATCTTATCCTCTTCTCCGGTCTCCTTCTTTACGCAATTATAACATTCTGGCCAGACCCATCTCAGATGAATACGGAAAATCCTGATCAACTAGTTTTGTTTCAGTCTCAAATGAATACGGGAACTCATGATCAGTCAAGGGTAGGTATCGCCTGCCATTTATTTTGATTTATGCGGTAACTTGTGCGGATGCAGTTTGTTTTATCTATTTAACAAGCGTAGGGTGCGTTCGAGTTGGACATGCAGTTTAGTTTGCGCAATCAATTCCCAGATCAATGGTATAATCTGAACGATTCGGACCATATGAATGCCCAAAAGATGGTGGTCAGCTTCACGACTGGACGAAACGACATCCTAACGAATATTGATGAATAATTCCTTGTTATTGAGCACGTTATGCTTTGTTTCTCGCACACCAATGGGAGATCATCAGACATCGATGTTGAATCTTTCCGCTGTTAGTGATGTTTTCATAAGCTATTCGCGTAAGGATAAAGAATTTGCCAGTAGATTGGAAAAGGCCTTAAGCGCATATAAGCCTCCCAGGGATCTTAAAGAAGCCACGCAACACAATCTTATTGTAGAGGATATTACAGGTGTTGAGTATCATCAATCTATTGGAAAACACCTCAAAAACTCTAAAAAGCTTATCATTATCTGCTCTCCTGATGCCCGTAAAAGTGATTTTGTAAATGGTGAAATTCAAACCTTTGCAAAGATTCATGGTGCTCATAATATTATTCCAATTCTCCTCTCAGGTATTCCTAACAATGAGGCAAAAAAACCCGAGCAGGAAGATAGTAAGGCCTTCCCTGAATCGCTCTGTGAAGTCATGGAAATGCCACTTGCCACAAGCTATCTTGGATTTGACCAACGAAAAGACAAGATAAATAAAGGCACTTTCTCTGGTTCCTGGTATACACTCCTTGCCAATATCTACGATGTGAGCCGCAGTGAAATTGAGCAACGAGAAAAGAAAAGGCAGGTTCGCAAGCGTAATTTTCTGGTTAGCGCAGCTATCGTTGCCATAATAACCCTGTCTGGATTATCAGCGTGGGCATTATTTTCTCGTAAAGAGGCATAAAACAAAGGTTTTCAATTAAAACATGAAGGTATCAGAGGGGTTTTATTAAATAGGGATGAATCCACTGATACGCACATGGGGAAAAGATGGCGCTCGTCTATGGCATATACAAGCGGACTTTGATTTTCCTAACGTACATTTACCCCTATTTGTGGAAGTTGTAACAGGCACGGTTGTAAATGATTTTGGAAATATGACAATTCTTAGGTATGAAAAATGAGAAAAAAAGAAAGAGGAGTATATTAAGATTGCTGAGGAATACCTCAAAACTTGCAAGTATAAGGAAGCTAATATTTATGTAAGTCAAAAGCAGTTCTGAGAAGGGGAAAAACAACAATTAATCACAGAGGATACGGAGAAAAATAAAAAGTCTATAGCTAAAGGACACAGGAATCGATGAATTTTCCTGTCATTCCTGCTTTCCTTAGAATTAAAAAGCACATATTCTAAAGGATCGAATGATACCACAGCAAAACTATCATGAGTTTTCGAAGCAAGATTTTAGTGCAATTGTTGAGACGCTGACGCCGTCCGATCCGCAAAAGCATTTTCTGCGTTCCCGATGGCTTAATCAGGTGTTATGGATGGAAAGAGAGACAAATAAAGACCGTGCTCTGTATTAGACCTTACGCCTGATCGCCATTGTTGGTGGCGTGGTTATTCCTGCACTGGTAAGTTTGAGTGGTGTAGGACAGATTGCTAAAGCCATTAAATGGATCACCTTTGGCCTTAGTCTGCTGGTAGCTACCAGCGTTGCCGTGGAAGAGTTTTTCCACTACGGTGAACGCTGGAGACACTATCGGCGCACCGTTGAATGCCTGAAGATTAAGGGATGGCAATTCTTTCAATTAAGCAGTTCTTATCAAAATTACCAGAGCCATGCCGAAGCCTATTCCATTTTTGCCGGGTGTGTGGAGACGATCATACAGCGCGAAGTTGAGGTGTATATCACAGAAGTAACACAGGAAAAGAAGGAAGAAAAGGACAAGATAAAGAATACTTCCGGGCAAGAGGGGTAGTTCATGAATAGCCAAAATATTAAAGAATAAGTGTTATTTGTTCTGCCCTATTAGCGCCAAGCGCCTAACCATATCCTCTGATTTTATCAAGAAAGGAAGGTAATCCCTTATAGATGAAACGAATAGTTTGCTGAAATTCCTCTCTGTGTATTGCTGATAAGTTAAATTCCTCAATCTTATTAACTAAAAGGAGACCGATGATGGTTTTTACAAAGAAGTTGTACCGAATGATATTATGTCTTTCTTCGGTACTTTGGCTGTTAGCTCAAATCGGATGTGCTACCCTAACAGAGAACCAGCGAAAGAATGCTGCTGATTTCAGCAAAGCTACAACTGCTTTAGCGGAAGTGACATTGAATGAATTTGTACAAATGCGAGATGGTACAATTCTTATGAACACATATCGGCTTGCCGCCGTTGGTGAAGAGGAAGGGCAAGCCGGACTTGACAATTTAGATGAAGCGTTCGATGTTGAAGATGTTAAAATCAGGATTCAAGCTGTTGAAGTGTTAAAAACCTATGGAGAGCTATTACAGGCGTTAGTCGATGAAACGCAAGAGAAGGGACTGAGAAATGCATCGGATAAGTTTGTTGCAAGTATTCATGGGCTTCCAAGTGGCGACAAAAAGATGAGTGATAAACAAGCTGATGCCCTTGGTGAGGTTGTTTATCAAATAGGGCGTTTTGTTGTTGAAGCAAAAAAGGCAAAGGCTGTACGAGAAGTTGTCACTAACACAAAAGGCCAGATTGATCATTTATGTGATTTGTTAAGTAATGAGTTTAAAGAAGAAGGGGTGCGCTTGCTAATGCAATATAAAAAATCAGGAGACGTTGCAATTGCTGCAATCCAAGATTCTTTTTTAAATACAAAACCAGATGATGTTATTACCCGACTGCGATTAGTTGAGATGTACAAACAAACCCAGGCAAATCGTGACAGAGTCGCCCCCGTTGCTAAAAATGTATCTATAGCCATTGGAAATATGAAAAAGGCAAATGATGCACTCTATAAAAGTATGGAAAACCTGGAACTTACTCCGGACGATTTCAAAAACCTTAAAGGTTATCGTGATTCTGTAAAAATGATTATTGATGCAATTAAAGTGCTCGGACAAGAATAAGAACGTTTTAAAAATTCAGAGGGATTTGTTATGCCAACAACAATTGGAGAAAGTTTACCGAAATTACTTGATGATTGTACCGAATTAATTCTTAAAGAACGAAATCCCAAAAAAGTTAAAGAATTAAGGAAGCAACAAAAACAGATAGCTAAGAAACTTCAGGAATTGATAGATAAAAACGTACGTCAGGATACCGCAGAGTACAAAGAAGCCGTCGAAGGAATTCAGGAAGCACATGAAACCGTGAAGGCGGCTATTAAAGATTTAGGAAAAGTTGCTGAAACTATTGAAAAGATAGCGAAAGTAGTAAACTTAATATCTAAAGCTGCTGATATGGTTGCTTGAATACTTGTGAAAATGAAGGCCAAAGGGTCATAATATTTTCCTCATATTCTTTGTATCACCTTTACCCTTTCACTATAAATATGGAGACAAAACTTTTCCTGCGCTTCGATAATTCAAGCCTATTTCTCAGAAAATAACTAAGATCGAAAGGAGCTAATCGAACTGTATAAATTCCCAAAAACCGCTACCATAGGTATTTCCATTTTTCTTTTTATCGTGTTGTTACCGACCATTTCATTTGCCGATACGGACGATAGGATCGCTAAGCGAGGTCGTGACGGAAAAGGCTGGGAAATGAACCAGATAGCGGCCTCCGGAACTATTCTGGCTAAGGGTATTCCTATGATTTTTATGGGCCAGGGAGGGGTGAAACTATGCAATTCGGTGAGAATAATGGCAAATTGCCTGCACATAACCCTGGCGCTTACGATCCTGGTACTGGCAATACATGGTGGGATGATAGAATTCTTATAGAGGATTATGAGACCGATCCTGGAAGGAGTAAAGTCCGGTTATGGTACCAAAAAATGTTTGATATCCAGAGAAGCGGCTTAGGGCGTTTTGCCTGGGGTGATATCAAAATCACACACATTCACAATGATAATGGCATTGTAGCCTTTACCAGGGATAATGATAGATACGTGATTGTCTTTAATTTTAAAGGAAATTCCTGCGAAGACTAGTTTGGCGGTATCTATATCGACGAAAAAATTTTTTTGCTAACTTTGCCATAGAGCCTAAGGCTATCTGGAATTGTATCCTGAATATATTCTTCCACGTGACCAGAAGACCGCTTTTCTGCGCAACCGGAAGACCAAGAATACCGTTCTTCTATAGCTTTCGTACTCTCTTGATACGCAGGCTTACTTCCACACTTACGGCATCCGGAATGGCATTGGGGGTATTTGTATTTGCCTCGATTTTAATGCTTGCCGACTGGTGGCAAGCGATCAATGGGGTTTTATCATAGAGCATCAGGTCATTGAGAGATAGGCGTAGGTGTCGTTACCGATTCCCCTGGCAGAGAGGTTGTTGAATCGATTTGGAGGTGATGCGATAGAGAGCATAAGTATTCCTTTGTCTCTTATTATTTATTGACCACATTCTCGGACAGCCTTCTAATGGGTGACCCCCATCCCCTCAATTCCCCTGATGCGTTTTTATGATCAGGTACAACATGAAATCGTAACTAAAATACAGTTGCATAGTAAATATTTCATGTTATCATTAGCTGACGAGCAAGTTTGAAAAGCTACTGAAACGTTTTTTGTCAAAGCCGAAGGATTTTACTTGTGATGAGCTCGCAAAGCTTTTGGCGGGTCTTGGTTATGAAAAGACAAGTACAGGTAAGACGGCAGGGTCAAGAGTGGCTTTTGTAAATCCTGAGACGAAACATATCATTAAACTATATAGGCCACACCCAGGACCAGAGCGTAAACGGTATCAATTGGATGATATTGAGGAAACACTGAGAAACAAGGGGGCGATATAATGAAAGATGTTTTAACGTATAAGGGTTTTATAGGGTCTGTCCATTTTAGTGCGGAGGATAAGGTATTTCACGGGAAAATAGAAGGAATAGACGATCTGGTAACCTTTGAAGGCCGCAGCGTAGACGAACTGATAAAGGCATTCCATGAGGAAGTAGACGACTATATAAAACTTTGCAAAAAGATGGGTAAAGCACCCATGAGGTCGTATAAAGGAAGTTTTAATGTCCGTATCCCGCCAGAGATGCACAGACGGGTAGTTGAAACAGCTATCAAAAAGGGTCTGTCATTGAACCAGCTCGTTCAAAAAGCTATAGAAAAAGAGTTGGTGCACAAAGATTGAGGTAGATAATGGCAAAAAAAGCAAGCACTTCGGATAATAGAAGAGAAGTGAGAGAACTCTTCAAAAACCTTCAGACTAAGTTATCTTCCCTTGAGGAACTTCCTACAAAATGCAGCAGTAACTGGCGCTACGAAGACCCTATCTACCGTTTCTACCACCAGAGCTTTAAAGTTTACAGTATTCAAAAGCAGACGCTAGAGATCGTTTGGCTCGCAACGGATTCCTATGGATATTGCAGGAAAGATGCATCAGGTATTCACCATTAAGATTACAAAATCCTTCTCTGTTTTCCTTCAACATTTCAATAATAACGTCCTTCATAATTTCTCTCATTTTCTTATCATCTATTGTTAGCTCCATTTTTATTCCTCCAAATAAGAATTTTAAATCATACTTCAAATTATACATAATATGATCAAAGATTTCCCTGTAAAACTGCAATTCGGGGAATGGGCCATACTTAAATTTGGAAGCCAAAGTCAGAGGGGGAGTATATAAAAAAGATTAATTCTTCAGTGGCATCTGAGGAAGACAGGAAGATAAGGAATAAAATCTTTTTCCCTGTTATTTCTGTCTTTTACTTTCAACATTTCTCATACCTTCCATATAAAATTTGTATTTAAACCTGGCCATGTAAGGCTGGATGAAAAAAAAACCGGCGGTTTAAGATTATGGCTGCACAACCCGAAAGACTCGTTACGTCAGAAATAAAGCCCTAATTGCCCCTTAATATACGTACCCTATCGTATTAACGTTAATTAATCCTCTTTTCAATAACGTAATGTCAATGCTGCCGTCCGTTTTGGTTATGCTTAAATTAGATTTGTCTGGTTTAATAGTGTCCAATTTGATTGTATCAAGTTCGACCTTATCAATCTGAATCAAATCAAAGCCGCATCTTTCAAGGATTTCCAACGGGATAATGAAGTCTTGTTTTACGATGTTAAAAAAAGAGAGACCGGATTCAATAAAGAATGACAGGAAGATGGATTTACTCCCTTCAAAAATTAATACGGCACACGTGCTTCCTATAAAATTACCCACAAGAGCGCCAAGAGAATAGATATGGGTACAATCGTTTGGAACGGTTTACCCTTATTAAAATCAGATATGGTGACACCTTAATTACCTGATGAATTATTACAGAAAAAAAATTAAATCACTAATCAAGAGTGGCCCCCTCTCAAATACAATGTCCTCTCTGTTAATCATCTTCATTTAACCCCAATTTCTACTCCAACCAATCTCGATTGAATTTTTGGAGATAACTGCTTTACTTTTACATAGATAACTTTTCCGCCTTCGTCCTCAATCTCTTTTGCCATATTGAGATTAAATTCTTTTAATTCTGGGTCAAATTCCGGCAGAAATATAATTACTTTTTCTTCTGTAAAAAGCTTATCCATCTCAGGATGATCTAAAATATATTTACTAAACTCTGTGCTTAATTCAGCGTTTCTCATAAAAAAATCTTTACTTTTTTCCTTCATATCCTGTACCTACTGAGAAGGTTTGTTTATACAATTTCCAATTTGATTTAATATCGTATTCGGTAAATTTTATCTCTTTGATACTGGTCATGTCTACCTCATATTCATCTTTTTATCATTTTACCACAAGCAACTTTCGACGTGAAGCAGTTACTGCAGCAGCAATTCCACCTCTCAAGGCGCCTTCGTAAGAACCTTTCAAAGCTGAAAATCCAAATTTCTGTAGTGATTCTTTATTTAATCTCCCTTCGTCAATAAAGGTCTTTAAGGTTGTCCATAGATGTGGAACCGATTTTAATACAGCGGTAAGAATAGCGGCATTACGGGCTGCTTCTCACGATTAGCGAGCAATATTCGAACAACGGATAAAATTCAGGGTATTTAAGCCGTGCTTTTCTGGATCAAATTAGTCCTTGATAATTTCCATCGGTGGGTTAATGTTGCCTGTTTGTGTGCGATTACGCACAGACATGCAAACCTGAGCCCGCCGGAATTAAGCGAAGAATCGCAAATCAAAAATATAATTAGAAACGAAATCGACAAACTCTGGAATGAACAGAATTTAAACTAACAGCAAGCGTTTTGGTATATATAGAGTGATAACAAAAAATACCCCCTGAGCTGTTGAGGCCGCGGGGGTATTTTTTAGCTATGACAATCAGAGGGCAATTTCTGTAATAATAATGTTGACAAGGAGTGTTTGTGTTGATTTTAATAACACTTAACAAAGAAGAGGAGGAACCAGATGCCGGAAATATGTAGATTTTTTGGTATTGTGATAAGTATGTTTCACAAAGATCACAATCCACCACATTTTCATGCTCGCTATGGAAATCATAAAATATCTATCAATATTCTCGATTTTTCAATTCTGAATGGATATTTACCACCAAGAGCACTTGGGCTTATTATGGAGTGGGCAGCACTCCATAAAGACGAACTCCTGAAAAATTGGGAAGCCGTAGAACAGGAAAAACCATTAATTAAAATTGAACCTTTGGAATAAGGAGATTGATTCAATGTATTATGATATTACAGAAATAAAATATATAGGTGAATACAAACTTAAGCTCACATTTGAAAACGGGAAAAGCGGAATAGTTGACTTCAAAGATTACATAAAAGAAGGTAGTGTATATGCCCGCTTTTCTGACATTGAATATTTTAAACAGGCATATATACATCCTGAGTTGGGTGTCTTATGTTGGCCTGGAGACGTGGATGTGGCACCGGAAACTATCTATCACGAAGCAACTGGAGAACCGCTACCATCATGGATGGAAACCGACGAAAAAACATTAACGAAAAAGATTTAACTTGCCGGTGAAAAATCCTGCTTGCAATGAATTAGTGCGAGAATTTCAATTTTATCGGGTGATATTTCGTAAGTAGGACGATATGAATAGACAATCACTTCCCGAATATTCGTTTCGCCAATTTCGGGAACAATTCTTCCAATTTTTGAAAATTTATGTAACAGTTCAGATTTTTCTACAATGCCTTGCGAAACCTTTCTTGCATAATATTTCGAGTCCCTTGCTATGTAATCATATATCTTCTTCAAATCCTGTTTTGCAGGAATAGACCAGATTACCATGATTTCATTTCTTTTTTCAATTCTTCAACTGAAATGATTTTACCGTCTTTTATCGCTTCTTGCCCTTTTCTAATTTTATCTAAAACATAAAGATGATACATAATATCGTCCATATTGACAGAATCAGGCAGTCTGGAAATTACTTCCAGCGCCTCTTTCTTTATCGTTATCATAATTTTAACTCCATAATTATTTCATTCTTTTTGCTTTACTGTACGCATGTGTTTATGTTTACTTAATTGTAAAACATTTGTCAATGGAAAATTACTGGTAAACATCGCATAGAGGAGTTCACAGGGTCACCCATTAGAAGGCTTTTGTCACCCATTAGAAGGCTTTTGTCAAGCGAAAAAAAATTCTCTCGAGCAAAAAATCGAAGATTTTTTGCCTTTATTATCACGAAAATGATATTGTCTCATAAGCATTCACCTCATTGACCGCACCCGTATTTTCTCCTTTGTAGTTACGGATTACAAAAATCAGCACCAGTCACCCATCCGGATCAAGGCTCGTGCTGAACAAATTCAGCACACGTTCAGGAATTATTCCTCATTTCCATGAGGACGTGCTTGTACGATAAATTCCTTATGCCCCTGGCAAGTAGCTGCCCCAGAAAATCGTTGGTACCATGCTGTGTCCAATTGTTTGTCACAAACCTGTGGCTCTCCGGCCAACCCCTTGTGGCTCACAGCATAGGCGGACTTTGAAGATCATGCCTTCAGACTCCATTTTATGCATGGAACAGCTTCCCAATCACATCTCATGGATTGATTACCAACCCTTATACCGGTTCACTGCCCCATTCTTTCATTCCTTTACATACCTCTGCTTCCCTGTTCTTTCATCTCTTTGATCTGATCCTCCTCTCTTGCACTTTTTCCTTTGCCTTTGCTCTTCACATGACTTTCTCTTTAAACATATCTTTTTTCGGGTGTTAAATAACCCATGAATGGCTTTTTCCAGGGCAATCTTCTGCCACCCCTCGTACTGATTATTGACAAATTATCCGGGATTCCCTTTCCCTTACTCCTTTCTCTGGTGAGTGGAACAGTTTCCATTTTATTTGGGTTTTATAAACCACTTCGTATCTCTTTGGTTCCCTGCTCCACCCACGGTTTTAGTGAAATAATTTCTTCGGATCAAACGGTGTTTGGTCCTTTATGATAAAGTAACATGCCCTGGCTATCTTGTTACTCAATGCCTTGATTGCTACGATTTTGTTCGTCTTCGCTGCCTTGCGTTGATACCATCTTCTGGCAGGTTCACTATATCTCACCATAAAATTTGCCGCTTCCACATACGCCCACGCCAAATATTTGTTCCCGTTCTTTTTATTCCCCTCTCCCTTCTTCTTCCCGTTTGATATCTTTTGGGACGATACACACCGGCAGTATGAGGAGTAATCTGATACCGTGGGAAACCGGTTAATATCTCCTGTCTCAAGCATGATCGTTATCCCTAATATCTTGCCTATCCCCGGTACGGTGAGCAGTTCTTCATACGGATATCGTAATTTTACCTCTTTCAGTACGGCCTTTTCTATCCGGTCTATCTGTTCATGGAAAAAGTCTATCACTGCCTTGTCGCTCTGCACGGCCATTTTGTGGTGTTCATCCGTTAACTGCTCGCTTATCTTTTCTTCGCTCAGCCTCTTCGCATCGTTGACGTTCACCTTTCTTCCCGTATTGCGATTCACCATGTTTTGCAGGCTTAATATGTGCGCTGTTCTGTGCCGTACCAACATGGTTCGCTTTCTCAATAAATCCCGTATCGGCCTTATCTCTTTCGGATAAATGTACCCTTCCGGTAATATGCCCAAACGCAGCAGATGTGCCAGCCAATAGGAATCCCAAGTATCGTCCGTGTACTTCATGCCACTATACTGCTGCATCTCCGCAGGATTGGCCAGGTGTACCTGGTATTTCGCCGCCTGTAATCCGTCCACCAACCAATACCAGTTGTATGTCGACTCTACCGCAATCCCTTGTATCTTCTTCTGAAATGGCTCCAGTGCCTTTAAGATCATGCCAAGATCATTGGGGAGTTTCTTGCCAAATATCCGACTATCTTTCTTATCGATCACTCCCAGGTAACTATTATCCGAATGTAAATCTATTCCCACAAAATAACTCATATCTGCTCCTCCTTTCTTACCGTTTTCACCGTTTATTTCACGATGCCCTTATGATACAATTTGGCATCGAATTGTGAAGGAGCCTTCTATATGATTATCACATTTTATATGGCAGGCGGTGCCTTGCCCTACATAGTGCCATGCCCTACATAAGGCTCGTGTCAATGGGTTGTGTTTTTGGTAACCGTGTAGGGTAGGCATCGCCTACCACTTATTTCGTACGCACGTGGATAATTTGTGCGGGATGTGGAATGAACGAATTGGTTGGGAATGATTCTGACGTTGAACGGTTTCTTGCAATGATGGAGGCTGTATGCATTGCATCACATTGCCGCATTTGATCAGGCAGGCGATGCCTTGCCCTACATAAAAATCGGAAAAACCTTTCGGCTGGACTTACGATGAACAATTGTTAAGAAAGATTTTTTGGCGGTTTTATGGGTAACGTAAAGGTAAAGGTGCTTCCCTTCCCATACGTACTTTTTACCCATATCTTTCCCCCATGCGATTCGATTAGACGTTTTATAAGTGCCAAGCCAAGGCCTGTTCCTTCGTAATGGCGCGCATATGAACCATCTATTTGACGAAACGCCTCAAATAATTTGTCCATGTCTTCTGGCCTGATGCCAATACCCGTATCACTTACGGCAATCTGGATATGTTGGTTTATAAGTTTTGCCTTGATGGTAATTCTGCCATTTTCAGGTGTAAACTTGATGGCATTGGATAACAAATTAAACATAATTTGTTTAAATTTCATTTTATCTGCCGTTAGAGAAGGTATGTCCTCGTGGATATAGGTGCGTATACTGATGCCTTTTTTATCAGAAAATCCCACAATCGTGTTCAATACTTCATGAATAGCCTCTTCTACAGGAAACTCTTCAAATTGAAGCTCTAATTTCCCCGCTTCAATCTTTGAAAGGTCAAGGATGCTGTTAATCATGTTGAGCAGGTGTTGGCCACTGCTATGGATATCGCCCACAAATTCTTTTTGCTCTTCGTTGAGGGTTCCGGTGATTTCGTCCCTTAAAACCTCGGCAAAACCGATGATGGCATTCAGCGGGGTTCGAAGCTCATGAGACATTGTCGCCAAAAACTCTGATTTCAGTCTGTTGGCCTTTTCAAGTGCAATATTCGCCTTTTGAAGTTCTTCGGTTCTTTCTGCAACTCTTTTCTCCAGAACGATATTCAAGTCTTGAAGCCTTGTTATACGAATAAAATCAAGCCATGAAGCCACGTCTTCGTATTCGGCAACATTAAGCCCCCTCTTTTCTTCTTCCGGACTTACACGAACACCTACGATCTTCTTAAGACACCAGAAAAAAAGCATTCCCAGCCCAAACGACCATAGAAAGGCTACCCCTACGCCCATAGCCTGGATACCGAACTGGTACAATCGGTTGCCGTTTTCTGCCAGGAGGGTTGATTTTTCTGCGAAGAGAGCAACGCAGAGGGTGCCAATAACACCACCCACTCCGTGAACTGCAATAGCTGCGACAGGGTCATCGACCTTTAATATCTTTTCAATAAAGTCCTGGGCCATGATTGACACGATACCGGCAATTAAACCAATATAAACAGCACCATCTGGACTTACCCTGTTTGAGCCTGCCGTTATAGCTACCAGACCAGCCAGTATAGCTGTAAAGAGTTTTCCTGCATCCAGCCTCCTTTCCATCAAGTAATTCAGTATTAGTGCCGAAACCCCAGAGGCAGCCGGTGCCAGGTTTGTATTGGTAATGACAAGACCGATGCCCGCACTAGCCCTTAGAAGACTTCCGCCGTTAAAGCCAAACCAACCAAACCAAAGGAAGAAGGTACCCAGTGTAGCCAGGGGAATGTTATGTAACCCCATTCGATTTGAAGAACCATCAGGGTTATACTTACCAATTCTTGGACCCACAACCACAGCACCCGCCAGGGCGAACCATCCACCAATCGAATGTACCACAGTGGAACCTGCAAAATCAATAAACCCCAATCTTCCCAGCCAGCCGGACTGCCCCGGACAAAAGAGATTCCCCCATGCCCAATGACCGAAAACCGGATAGATTATGCCCGTGACAAATATAATACCTAAGATATTAGAAATAATATTTGAACGTTCTGCTATGGCACCTGTCAATATGGTAGCGGCAGTAGCGGCAAAGACCAACTGGAAAAAGAAAAAACTGAAAGCCAGATTGCCCTGATGTGCCATTACTCCCATGGCAAAGAAATGATCTAACCCAATCCACCCCATATGGCTTTTACCAAACATAAATCCAAATCCGAAGGTATAAAACACCAAAGAAGCTATGACAGTAACCATCAGGTTTCTAATAGAAACACTAATGGCATTCTTGGATTGTGCAAAGCCTGCTTCATAGGAGGTGAAGCCGAGTTGCATGAAGAATACCATGCATGCCGCTGCCATAAGCCAGATGTGATTGATGTTTATTTGAATGCTTTCCATATGGGACACTTACTCCAGGTAATCTTGTTTCATTATCCGGAAGAAACGGTTAAAGCACTGTCAATTTGATTCTGTCCATTATATTTCTCATTTTCAGGAATTGCCTGTAATCCAATGGTCGGTTGTGGCCCGTTCACTATTCGTTTGACCATGAATTTCTTTATTCTCAGGAAATGATCGATAATAAAATTGGCTGTTAATGGTTCTGCTGGAGGTATGCCCTGTAAAATAACGATTTGCCCCTCGCTCAATGGAAAAGAACCCTCTGTTTTTAAAGAGATGCTTTCACGAGAATAATCACAGATGGTTGCACTGATAACAGTTTTACAGTCTTCAGAACAAACGTTCAGCGACAGCTGCTTCCATTCCCAGGGTTGACGTGGGAATTTTCGGTCAATTGCATAGTGCATAGTCTCCCTGGATGCATGAAGTGTCTCGTACACATGTTGAAACCATGAAAGATTAGAATTGAATATGTCGTTAATGATCCGATTACGGTCTGCTATTCGGGCCTCAATGTGAAACATATCCACGTTGGACGTCAGCCACAGCTTCCTGAAATGGTCTTCGAGTATCTCAAAAGGTTTTCCTATCGTCTGCATCTGAAATTTGAATACCGGCATATTGGCGCCAACACAGAGATTCAATGAATGCTGACTTGCGCTTCGTCCAAATGTATAAGGTTGAAAGTGTGCGGTGTTGTCTACAATCATCATCCAGCAGGCCGGATTATGCGCATAAAATCTAACAATAGGTGTGACATTTGGATAGTTCCGAAGTCTGTCAAAGGCATGGGTAAAGTCGCTGTACAATCGTTGATGGAAGAAGGGGTCTGTTGGCTGTATTTTTGATCTATTAATATTAATAATCTTTGCAACCTCAGGGGCAGTACTTTCAAGCAATGTTCTAAAGACCGCTGTATCCCGGAATACGTCAAGCAGAAGTATTTTAACATCGAGCCCGTCCGAAATCTTTTTGCTGAGTGTAGAAAGTAATTCGTCGAGATGAACATTCTCTGAGAACGTGATGCCGAGGAGCCATACCCTTTTTTCAGCATTTTCTACAGCATCATATATATCGCCCTTAACATCTTTCCGGGAACAATAGATATTCGTTAACCCGCAGGTTGCTGCTGAACTGATGAGCCGGTTGGAGGCTTGTAAAAATTTTTCCAAAGAACTGCGGTTATTATCAATGAGCTGATGTGTGGCTTGAAGAGTTTCTTTTAAAATACTTCTTATATGCCCAAAAATTTCCCACCAGAGGTATGCATACTCCAGGATATGAACGCACATTATCGCGCTGAAGATGAGAAGCAAATGCTTAACAATTTCAGGTATATTATGCCAATAACGCGGCAATAAAATGTTGAGGGTGACTGCGGCAAGAAAAAAGAAACCCGCGATTAACATTCGGACAAATGGTCTTGGTCTTTCATTCATGATTGTTACCTCCGAAGGCATATAATCTCGGTGTATCAAGTCGGTTCCGTCATGTGCTTTCATTGCCGGGCTCATTGTACAGGCAACTTGATTATCGATGATCGCAACCTGTAAAGGATATGTTTTAAGAAGTATACCAAAGACAACAACGGATTGATGCAAAAGGATGAATGTCCTTTATGGTGTGTTCTTGTACTATAACATCTTTCACACAGGATACAGCTTTTTATAGACTTGGCTGAGAAAGAGCTATTATTAGGATATGCAATTACAGTAGCTGTATTACATTAATAAACCTGATATAAAATAATTTTCAATCATACATTGAGTGATTCTTAATTTAACACATAAGAACATCTTAAGACATTTATTAAATTTGAATTATCCCATTGACTTTGTTTATTTGTTGTTTTTAAGTAACAAAACATACGCCTTATTTGAGCTGGAGAAGAGTTTTTATGAGCCTGTTTCGTTATAATACCTTTTACTGCTCTTAATTGTACTACAAATTTTCCGTTTTTCAAGAAACTATGACAGGAGAAGCTGCTCACAAAACAGAAGGATAAAAAAAAGAAGAAACAAGTTGGACGCAATTATTCACCCGGGAAATGGGCATTGCGGACGAAGACTGGTCACCAGGGCGGGACCGTCAGGATGCAATCATTCACCAACGCTCATTTGGTAGTTTGTTTTTCTTCGCGTACGGAATTGTCTTTGGGGTTTTGTGATGGAGAAAGTTTTGTGGGTTCTGGGACTGGACGTAGGCTCAGATTGTCATACCATCCTGCAACGTGTCCGTGCATCCAGTCTTGTCTTGTTTCCGTAAAGACGGTAATTACGTCTTTTGTGGGTGCGATCATAAGAGAAAATTCCATCCATGATGAAGTAGTATTGCCACCGATGTAATTCTTATTTACCGTGGTAAAAGCAAGTGCCGGATTCCAGTTACCGTCTAAAATTCCTACGATAGTAAAATCTCCGATATCATCGCCATAAAATGCAAGATGACCGGTTAAAATATAGGGGGTATTTACTATTACCTTAACTTCCTGATAGAGGCCACCCCTTGCAGTTCCGTTGGAGCCAACCTGCTGTGTCAAAGCGAAGAAACCGCTTGTCGTAGGTGGTATAGGATTTCCAATCGTACCGGGAATAGCAATAGTTACATGGGTGGGAGATTCTACAGGAGCTCCGTCCCCATCCCACGGAAAGGTTTCCCAGTACTTCCAGCCCGTAATATCTCCCGATTCAAAGTCACCGTTTTTAAGCAGTTCTGCGGCAGACAATGGCTGTAGTATAAATAAACTAAACATTAATAAGGTAAATGCAAAGAATCTCATTTTATATTCATTTGTAATTACTTGTGTTAATCCATGGCCAAATATCGTTTACTTTCGATTTGGTTTTAATCTTTTATACGTTGCGTACTCCTCGTCGGCTTTTTCTTTCATGCCTTTTTTATCATATACGATACTGAGGTTGAAATGGGCAATGGCACAATTTGGGTCAGCTTCAATGGCCTTTTTATATTCTTCGATGGCCTCATCATACATTCCCTTTCGAAGGTAAAGATCGCCAATTTCGTTGTGAACCTCAGGGGTATGTGTGCTAATTTTATACGGGGAAGGTTCTGCTTTTTCATTTGTAGGCAATTTTTGTTTTTCGGGAGGGGTGGATTCAGATGACACAACCAGTCTCTTCACGGTGACAGGTACGGATAAGGTTACCATCTTAATTTCCCCGGCACGAAGCAGGTTGAGTTTAACCTCCTTGCCAGCAGTCCTTTCAATCATCTGTTTGAAAAGGAACTTGTTTTCAACTTTTTCACCATTCCACTCTGTAATAAGGTCTTCTACCGCAATACCGGCATTTTCTGCAATACTTCCCGGCATAATATTAACGACCATTACTCCAGTCTGTGCTTTTTTAAATCCAAACCACTCCCTGTTTTCTTTTGTAAGATTACATAACAGAAGGCCCAGCGAGTCATGGGATTCTAAAAACACAATTGCCATTCCCTTACACCACGATGTATGCCTTACCCCGTAATCAGTTCCCCCCAGTTCGCCGTATCCTGCCCATGATTTCGAAGCCCCCGTGTCATACTGGATATTAATGACTGCCTGCGCGCCAACAGCACGAGCCTTGTCTCTTATTTTAGAAGCCAGAATATCGTGTCCCGAAAAACCGAACTCTCCCAGACTCACTTCCCCCAATTTTTTGTAAGCAACGTTAATATCCCCCGCACACACAAATATTTCCTCTTTTTTCTGTGTATCAGAGGATTGTGTACCCACTTTCGATTCAAGGGTTGATTCTTCCTTTTTAAAAGGGGATATTTTTTTTAAATAATCAGTTGAACCACATCCGGTTACGAAAACGACAGAAGCAATCAAGATACATGTTTTAATGTTCATTCTTTACTAGATCTTCTTCCTTTTTAGCTTTGTTCTTATTTTTGATTCAATCTTAATCACATATTGATGGTAAAATTTTGTCTTCTTCAACTTAGCAACAAGAAGAGACTTTCCGGGGAAATTCGTGATATACAATCCTGCCAGGATTGTAAACAGTCCCGGACCAGGGGTAAAAATCATCATACAACCCATAAGTATAAGGCAGATACCGCCCGTATTCTTTGCAACGTTCTTTACCGTCTTTTTCATCCACATTTCCTGAGCATAAAATATTTATGGACGGGTCGTGATACCTTTATGAGTACCTTTTGTCCCACGTGGGCAGTTTCGATAGCCTCGTTGTATTCATTCCTGAGGTCCAGCAGAACCTGGGTAAAATCTTCATTCAAACGTCTTCCCATTATTTCTACAAAGGTGTTACCCGAAATCCTGTTTTTTACCAACACCTCAGCCAGACCATCAGAAAGCACATTATGAATCATACCAAGATAGTCATATTCTTTAATGTAAAAATTTCCAGGATGTGTAGTCTGATTTCTATACCCTTGGTTTCCGAAAAAGAAGCCCGTTCCATATTCCCTGTGGCTTACCTTTTCAAGCTCAGATAACCATTTTGGGTCATACACATATCCATGGGGATCGGCAAAATAACGATCCAGTGCCTCCCGGTATATCCTTGTCACCGCGGCGACATAATATTGACTCTTCATACGCCCTTCGATTTTCCACGCGGCAATGCCTGCGTGCACCAGTTCGGGAATATGTTGAATCATACAAAGGTCCTTGGAACTCAGGATAAATGTACCGCTTTCATCTTCCACAATTGGATATGTTTCATTTGGTCGTTTTTCCTCTTTCAGGACATATTGCCATCGGCACGAATGGGAGCAGTCTCCCAGGTTTGCATGTCGGTTGGTCATAAAACTACTCAGGAGACAACGTCCGGAATATGA
Source organism: Candidatus Brocadia sp. (assembly GCA_021646415.1). Lineage (NCBI taxonomy): Bacteria > Pseudomonadati > Planctomycetota > Candidatus Brocadiia > Candidatus Brocadiales > Candidatus Brocadiaceae > Candidatus Brocadia > Candidatus Brocadia sp. Next base: position 49,301 of record SOEU01000010.1, on the reverse strand, counting down.
CATGCACATGGCGCCATGTACAAATACCTCGGTTTCTATTTGAGAAGTATTCGTGATTTCCCGGATTTCCCCCAGACTTAATTCTCTGGCGAGTACCACCCGTTTCACGCCCTGTTGATGCCAGAACTCAACAGATTTTACATTGGTGGTGTTCGCCTGTGTACTGAGATGTATGGGAATATGCGGGGCAATTTCCCTTACCGTTAAGAAAATACCCGGGTCTGAAACGATTACTGCATCAATCGGGATTTCAGCAAGCTTTTTTAAATAAGGACGTATGCCAGAAACATGATAATTGCGGGCAAAGATGTTCAAGGTAATATAAATTTTTCTCCTTCGTTCATGGACCCAGGTTGTTGCCTCTTCGATTTCCGATAACGTCAGACCGGGAGCCCCCATACGCAGGTTAAAATTTTCTCCACCCACATAGATGGCATCAGCGCCATATTCAATCGCTGTCTTGAGCTTTTCAATATCTCCGGCTGGCGCAACCAGTTCAGGTTTTTTGTATGTAAAGTTGCTTGTTTGCATCATTTCTTGATCCTGGGTCTATCTCAATAGCCCTGTAATATTAACCGGGCGGTAACCATATCAACCCGTTCTTTTCACCTTTTACGATTTTTCATGGATGATATTTGATATTCTTTAGTATTATTTTCAGCACTGAGTAACTCTTTTTAGTTGCGGCTGTGCTGCGCTAGGAGTACCCAAGGCATACTAATAAAATCCCGGTGCCAACAGGCATGAGCAAATTGTCCAATGACCTCAGTGGTAATGATTCAAGTATACTGGAAAACGATGAGGCGAGTAAAGCCGGAAAAAGAGGCAAATAAATACATCCGCAAAGAAAAGCTACAAGCAAGGCCGCCAGAGAGCCTTCGATACTTTTTTTCATGTTATAAGGAATTCTATGATTGCCGAGGCTCCTGCCTACTATTGTAGCTGCTGTATCGGCAAAGGCAACAATCCAAATAACAGTATTTGCTATAACCGCAGGGAAAAATAGCAGACACAGAATGGCACCCAAAACCAGGGTTACTGGTCCAAATGCAAAACCACGTTCCTCCAATTTACGAATACTTGACCTTGTTACACTACCGAGCAAAGGAAATGAATATCCATTTACTCTCAGACACTCAGAAATCGTATAAACAACCAAGAGGGAAAAAAGTACTGAAAGCGTTGTATGATAAATGAAAGATGAAAAGAGGGGTACAAAAGCAATGAGGATATGCAAGAGTTTTCTCCTGATTTCCTGATACCACGAATGGGTAAACTGTTTCCTCATACCCGCAAACAGGGTCTTGTAAGTATCGGCATCCTCGATATCCATAATATCAAGTACCTCTGACAGGTTTCCGCTATCAATTAAGTACTGTGCCCGCTGTCGTACCGCATAATGTGCATTGACACCAATAGTAATACCTGCTTTCTGCATGATATCAAGATTGTTACGATCATCCACAAGGACAATAGTATCTTGCCAGGTAAGATTATTTTTGCTCAATATCTCTTCGACGAGATTTCTCTTCCCGTTGGGTTTAGAAAGTCTCCCAAACACTTCACCCGTTAATTGATTATTGTTTGTACCGACCTCCAGGCCGTGTCCGTTATTTGCCGATAGTTTTATCGCAAGGTCTTTTACAAATAGATCCGGTACGCCGCTGCTTATGAGAATTACCAGATAGCCATGGTTGTGGAGTGTCTCAATCGTTTCCTTCGCATGTTTTATTATGGGAATAGTATTATAAATCATTTGAGCATGTTCAAGCGTAACGCCTTTAAAGCTTGCATATACCCGGATGAGCAACTCATAGATAGATATTTTGTTCATATTAAAAAGAAGGCATAGTATCGCCGTTCGTACATATGCCAATATCCCAAGGGAGCGCGCCAAATGTAAAATGAATTGTCCTTTAAACAGGACGCCATCTACATCCATAATGACGAGTTTTTTTACTCCCACGTGTGGAGAGAGGGAAGCATCGATGGGAATTTGGTTGTGGCTATTTTGCGCTACGTGTAGGTTTACCATGTGTTTCTTTTAATATGTTGTAAATCAAAATATTCCCCCTACAATCCGTTTGACAATACCTAAACCAATAAATACAATCACGGGGGAAAAATCTATACCTCTCAGGGGTGGAATGAGTTTTCGTACGGGATTCAACACGGGGTCTGTAATTTTATAGAGAAATTGTATAGCCTGGTTATAGGGATTGTGCGGTACCCATGAGAGTACAATTCTAATAAGCAGTGCAATTTCGTAAAGGCTAATGAGTTTACCGAGAATCTCTCCCATGCAAAGACTCCTTTTTATTAGGGAATACAAGAATAGATTTTTTATTTGCTTATGATACTCAAACGGAAAGAATTTTAACACAGCTTAAGGCAGAGAGCAACAAAAATAAATATACGGAAGTGCTGGCCGTCAGAGGAGATGATTACTTGAAATGCGGCATGCAGCATGATAGAATTTTATTGGTTTTTTTCCCAGTAATTTCCGAATGGGCATGTGACGTGCATCTATTAATTTTCTCCTTTTGATAACTAAATTTACTAGTAACAGTTCAGCCCCTTCCCGGGGTGAAGGGCAAGGGTGGGGTGAACTATTAAATTTACTATAATGTCCGACAAGTGTTTAGAGGAAAATAAATTGAAGATCGGTGGTAATTCAATAGGTATCAAGGCAATTACGCACATTATATTGGATGAAATCCAATCCGTACTCGATAGGATCGATGAGAAAGCTTACGAGGAGTTTGTATCGCAAATTCTCGCTGCTAAAAACGTATTTGTTACAGGCCAGGGACGATCGGGTCTGGTATCCCGTACCTTTGCCATGAGGCTCACTCACATCGGTTTAAATGCGTACTGTGTTGGTGATGCTACAACCCCGAATATTGATAGGGGTGATCTGTTGATAGCATGTAGCAGTTCGGGCAGTACACACATTACCCGTTATATCGCCGGACTGGCAAGAAAGGCCAACGCCACAGTAGTTGCAGTAACTTCTCACAAAAACTCCCCGCTTGCCGCACAGGCGGACATTGTTATCGAATTGCCTGTACAGGAAGTGAGTACCAATTATAAAAACAGTGGGTCGATTCAATTTCGCAGTACACTCTTTGAGCAGGCGTGCCTGGTATACCTAGATGGGGTTATTCTTTCGTTGGTAAAAAGATTGAATAGTTCTGAGAACGAAATGCATAAAAGGCATTCCAATCTGGAATAAAAACTCTAACAGAAGCTTAAAATGGTAAATTGTAGAAAACACTATTTTCGCAATTTTTTCAATTCCTTCATTGCCAGGGGGAAAATTACGGGAGGCTTTGCTTATGGTTAAACGATGCATTGGAACTCTGAAGATATCGCTGTTTCTTACTTTTCTTGTTATAACATTTCTTACAGCAAGAGTGGTTTTTGGGCAGGAAGTAAATCCCGATATAATATCAATTCCGCAGCGGATAGGGAATTTTATAGGTGGATCGAGCCCATATATCATTATAGGATTAGGCATATTGCTGATTTTTATTCAGAAGTTAGCGAAGTTTATAGGTATTATACTCTTGATAATAGGGGTGGTGAGGTTAGTGCTTTTGTTTATCCATTAATTTTGAATATTTTTTAGAATTAAAGAGAGGTAGTTAAATGAGAAAATGTTTGTTATGAAATGTTGCTGTGCGCTTTACGAGCCATCGGATAAGTGTCATAGTTATTCTGATGAAGAGTGTTATGCTGATTGTGCTCATCAAGATTTCACGATATGCCTTTTTCCCGGATACGCTATCGAATAACGCCCTTTTGCATGCCGGATGATCCGAAGCGATTTGAAGAATGGGTGTTAGGAAGCCATAATAAGCACCCCAGATAACAAACCTCCTCACGGCATGCGCATACGGAAGGTCTTTTGTGACCTCGTTAAAGCTGTTTGCATATGTTTGAAATGCCTCTCTGGATATGCCAATATTTATCATTGTTTCCGCTGCTTTGATGCCCATCAGGCACGCAGAATTAACCCCTTTGCCTTTAAAAGGACGAATGAGACCGGCTGCATCGCCGATGGTGACATATCTGTCTCCATACAGGTGTTTGGCAGGTTTTATCGGAAAACAACCCCGGTGGTAGTCCAGCCCTCCCAGTAATTCAGTGAAATTTTTGGGGAGTACTTCTAAAACAGCAGGTAATTGTAAGAATTCGTCCATAGACCTGGCGGAAATCTTTGCCCCGGCGATATTGATAGTATAGTGATCTGCCTTTGGGGTAATAGCACCAAATTCTATTTCTTTTAGCGAAGGTAGAAAGGCATGGATGTACCCGTCTGTATCCTCCAGGTTGTGGTGCTTTCCTTTGGGATGAAATTTGGTTAATATGGTCAATAAAAACCTTGGAGACTTGTAAGGGGTTTCCCTTTCAAATATCCTATGGGTACCTTCTTCAAGGCCGAATGCACCTACAACGACGTCAGCCCGTATGTGTTTCGCCTCACTATATACCGTAACCTTATCTTTACCAATTTCTACATCAGTAACCCTGCTTCTGATCACGGTTGCACCAGCCGCTTTTGCCTTTTGCAACAGATAGGCATCAAACTGGATCCTGCGCAGGGCGTAAGAAATTTCTCCCTCTCCATCAAGCTTGATGATATGACTGTTGGTATGAAGATAGTAGCCAGGCACCTCCCTTTTCACGAGATGCCAGGGGAAAGGAATTTCCAGTTTGTCCTCAATAATGTGTTCAATGGGTTGAGAAAGAACCCCCGCACATTCATTGTGTTCAATACCACCTTCAAAATCTTTCAGTTCGAAGATAATAACGTCCAGGTTGATATTTCGTTTTTTTGCAAGGTTCTTGAGGGTTATCGCACAACTGGAGCCTGCGGGTCCTCCGCCAATTATGGCGACTGTTTGTCTGTCCTGCAAAGGACCCAGCCCCAAATTTCTTAAAAATTTTAATTTTTTCTCATGTTCCAGTCGTGTCCGGTTCTTACAATAATCATGCGCTTGCTTTACAGCCGCAGAAAGTATATAGGGGAGCATGGCAATGTGCAAGCGAATGTCGATAACCTTAAAAAAAATCTCTTTGTAACTGGCGTTGCCAGTAACCATATTCCACAAGATGCTATTAATCTGAATAGATTCCCAGGCATTCCGTCGTTTTATCAGATGATCAATTTGTGCATTTACTAAGTGCTTTTGGGATGTGGTATAATCATGAATATTGAATATAAGATTGCCGAAAAAATTATCTTGCGCCAAAAGTTTTAAAGCAGGTTTATAGAACCCCTTTTTAAAATCTTCTTCAGAAATACCTCTTTCGAAGATTGTATGCGCAGCTAATTGCGCAGTATCAAAAGCAGATTCAATACCATTTTTATAGGTGCGGGAGATACTGGCATCCCCGATGATTACCAACCTGTTCGTATAGGGATGGCTGGCGTGGGTAATCGGTATTTTAGGAAAGCAAATACAGAGGTCTTTTGGTAGCATCCATCCTGCAGGCAGAAGCGCACGTACTTTTGGATGGTTCATGAATTCTATCAAATGGGCCTTTGTTATATCTTCTCTTCCGATGAGAGAGACAGTTATGTAATCTCCCTTCGGGGTAAAGGCGGCAAACTTGATGGGTTTCATCCCCAGGGCAAATACGTAAATGGTATTATGAAAACGCTCTTGAATAAAGGAACGCCCCAGGTAAAGTTCTGCATTGCATGTCCGTACCGATTGGGGTTCCCGATAGCCGAATTCCTTGCCAACAATTCGTTTTATAAGGGCTGTATTGAGCCCAAATGCGCCAACAATGAGGTCAGCAGCCATCTTTTTTCTTAAATCGGCTTCCTTGTAAACGATGTTTACCAGATCCTGCGGATGTTCTGGCAATTCTATTTCTTCTACAACTGCCGAGATGACTTTTACTCCTTCAGATACCACATGCTTCAGGAGAAAGTCATCAAAACTAATATTGGTTGTCAATTCTGAAAATCTGGGGCCGTTCCCGCGAAAGACCGTTATTATTTTGGGTGTATGTCCTGGTTTGGGGTGGTGTAATTGAATGCCACGTTCCCGTGTCTGAAAGTAATAGCCATTTATTTCCTGTTGTACGCGTGTTTTGGGGAGGATAATCTTCTGGCTTACCATTTTTTCGGTAAGGGTTTCAGATAAAACCCCGGCGCACATGTTACAACCAACAGGTCCCTTTTGAATAAAATCTCTTCCGTCTAGAATGGTTATAATAACCTTAAGACCGTGTTCTTTCGCAAGTCTTAAAGCAAAGTGTGCAAAGAAACTACCTGCCGGTCCTCCGCCTATTACAACAATATTTGAGAGATCTTTCAGATGCAGATTCATTTTACAAGGTTACATCCGTCCTCTGCAAGTATCTTAACAATCTCAGGATCAAAGTATATGCCTGAATATTTTATCAGTTCTCTAAGGGCACTTTCTTTGTCAAGCGCTTTACGATAAGGTCGCTCCGATAACAATGCATCAAAGGCGTCCGCTACGGCAACTATTCTGGCCCCCAGAGGAATTGCAGTATCTTTAAGCCCTTCCGGGTATCCACTGCCATCGACATGTTCATGATGGTGCATAACGATCTGGATGACTGATTCTTTTTTGATAATGGGCGCCAGGATACGTTCACAAATAACAACATGGGTTTTGATATGATCATACTCATCACCTGTCAATTTGCCATGTTTGTCTAATATGGATTCTTTGACGCCTATTTTCCCAATATCATGCAATAGACTTGCGAGTTTAATATCTTCTGCATCTTCATTTGATAAAGACAGTTTTTCACAGATGTAAGTAGTGTATTTTGTGACCCGCCGGGAATGCCCTTCCGTATATTTGTCTTTTGCTTCCAGTGCGAAGACAAGGGATTTAATAGCGTCAAGGAATAAATCCCTTATTTGCTCGGTTTGTTCAGACACTTTTTGCTCAAGTTTGGAATTCCAATCCTTAAGTTCTCTATTTTGTAACTGTATAAGCTTGTTTAATCGATCTAATTCCTGCTGCAAATTGTAGTATTCAAAGCCTTGTTTGATAGTACTTAAAAGTTCTGTGTTGTTCCACGGTTTTGTAATAAGTCGATAAACTTCACCTTCGTTTATTGCTTTTATAGCTACATCTAAATCGGCATGTCCGGTTAACATGATCCTGACCGTATCCGGTAATAACTGTTTTACCTCTTTGAGAAACTGTGTACCATCCATATTGGGCATCTTATGGTCAGAGATGACCAGATGTATATCTTCATGTTTGATAATTTCCAGCCCCTTAAAACCATTATCTGCAAAAAAAATCTTATAGCCTTCATTCTCAAGGAGTGCTTCCAAAGTTTTGAGAATATTTTCTTTATCATCCACAATAAGTATTGTATTTTGTGTCATCCGCAGAACCTTTGTTTGATGATGACATTCACTAAATGGCTTTTTCGCCCTTTTCCCCTGTACGAATACGAATAACATTTTCAATAGGGGAAACAAAAATCTTTCCGTCTCCGATATTGCCTGTCTTCGCTTCCTTTACGATGCATTGTATAATTTTTTCGGCATCCTTATCCAAAACTACCATTTCCATCTGTATTTTCTTTAAAAGATCTGTTCTAAATGTTCTTCCGCGCCACTGCTCGGTAATGCCCTTTTGATGACCATGCCCTTTTACTTCGGTTACCGTCATACCAGGATACCCAATATCCAATAAAGCGTCCTTTACCATCGCAAACCTATCTTCTCTTACAATTGCAGTAATCTTTTTCATACGCTATCCTCCTAACCTGAACAAGTCGGAAAAGACAAAATTCGAAGCACGAAATTCGTGAGTCAACCCTGACAGGGTTAATTTTATTTATATTTTTGCTGAAAAATGTCAAAATTATCTTTGGAAGATACTATTATTCTATATTTCCATCATCCAGGCGATAAGGGGCATTGAGCCCGGAACGGGAGACCAATTTGCCGGTATACGTAATCGTACTTCCCACCCTAACGTTCATTATCTTTTCGAACATCCTCCAGTCAAACCGGATTTCTACTTCCGCATCCTTGTTCTGTTGACGACTTACTCCGATACGATTCCAGTCTACACGTCCCATTCCTTTATAAGAGACAACCCCTTGCCACCGGACATATTTACCCTTGTACTTCTTCCACAATTCATTTTTTTCAGAACGAGAAAACATACTTTTCTTCCCAAATTGCTTGTCCAACTCATCAAAAGAGATCTCAAGAAAATCTTTCGGTATTGTTGCCTCCGAAGCCGGTTCTGAAGATTTCCCGGTAGCCATTAGCTCTTTATCCGGGATATGATCCTGAGCCGGTTGTTTAGCATCCGAGATATCGGAAGGAATACCAGAAACAAGCGGATCTTTCGTCGCGGCCCATTCATTGCGGTTATTTAAGAAAGGAGCGGCCTCTCCTTCTGTAAACAGGGTATAAAATATGTTCTTGTAAGCGCGAATTCTTTCCCGGTCGTAATGGAACAGAACGTCATTATAAATGTTTCTTTTCCGGTAGGCAAGCCAGTTGTACGCCCCGGTTACCAAAATCCTGTCATCCAATAATATAAAATCCTGTACCTGATCATTATCAATCCGGGTCTTAAGAACCCTGGTATCGAATCCTCTGTGAAGCAGTGTATCAGCCAGCGGGCCTCTTTTATTGTTATTGTCATATTCTAAAATTACAATACGTACCCGGATGCCTTTATCTCTGGCAACTTCCAGGTCTTTTATGATATCTAAGGCTGCAAAGGTGCGGATACAAATATTTATATACCGCTTTGTATAGTCAATTCCCTCCTTCAACTGCTCATTGACAGTGCCTTTTGGAGTATAATAGGCGCTATTTTCAGCATATAAGGAATTTAAGGAATTGGAAAACCATCCCAGAATCACCACGATTAGCAATCGTTTCATATACTCGTACTTTCTTTATAAGTCAGGAATGCCTTCGGTAATTTATTCACTATATCCGTGGCAATCATCGAAATTTCACCCATTTCCTGCGCTGCAAGATCTCCTGCCAAACCATGTAAATGCACACCAATCTGTGCAGCCTCAAAGGGTGTAAAATTTTGCCCCAGGAAGGCCGCAATCATGCCGGTCAACACATCGCCAGCCCCGGCAGTAGCCATTCCGGGATTACCTGTCTTATTTATATAAAACTTCTCTTCATTCATAACAATGGTCTGATGTCCCTTTAACACCAGGGTCACATTATTCTTGCCTTTAACAAACATCCTGGACACATCCAAGCGGTGAGATTGAATTTCCTGCGTAGAAGATATTCCGAGAAGGCGTGCCATCTCTCCAGGATGTGGTGTAAAAATGATCTGTTTTTTTGTTTTCTGTAATACTTCCGGATTATCTGCCAAAGCATTGATTCCGTCAGCATCCAGCACAATGGGCCGATCCAGAGATTGTAATAACCATAGTACCAGTCTCTTCGTCTCAAGGTACTGGGACAGTCCGGGACCGATGGCAATAACATCAAACTGTTGCGAAAAATCAAGGATATCCTGACGCCCCAATTCAGAAAGGGTTTTTACATGCGTCTCTGGCAGGGGATGCGTCATGACGCAGGTCAGTTTGGATGCCACGACTCCCTGCAAACTCTCCGGGATTCCCAGGGTTACAAGTCCAGCGCCGGCACGCAGCGCAGCGCTGCTGCACAGGCACGCTGCACCCGTCATACCACTGGAACCAGCCAGCACCAATACCCTTCCGTAGTTACCTTTGTGAGTATCAGGTTTTCTGGAAGGAATCTTTGGTAATGCTTTTACCTCATACATAAAATTACAGTAACTTTTTTGTCTGATTGATCAAAGAAGCAACATAAGCAGCCCCAAAGCCGTTGTCAATATTTACAACCGATACACCAGAGGCGCAACTATTCAGCATAGATAAAAGTGCTGCAATTCCATAAAAGCTGGCTCCGTAACCAACACTTGTTGGCACACCAATGACAGGGCAATTTACCAAACCTCCTACGACACTCGCCAATGCACCTTCCATTCCGGCCACTACAATAATCACGCTTGCCTTTAGTAATTCACTATGATTTTTCATAAGCCGATGGATCCCTGCGACACCAACATCATACAATACCCGCACATTATTGCCCATGATCTCCGCCGTCACCCTTGCCTCCTCTGCAACAGGGATATCAGAGGTACCTGCGGTTATGATTAAGATTAACCCTTTGCGGGTCTTTCGACGGGTCTTTCGTATCGTAATTGCTCTTGCCTGTTCATGGTAAGCGGCTTCTGGAAATTTCCTTGAAACGGCCTCATAAATTTCCATGCTCGCGCGGGTTGCAAGCATATCATTCTCACCTGCAACGATATGTTCTGCGATCTTCACAACCTGATCAGGGGTCTTTCCCATGCAAAAAATGACCTCTGGAAAACCACAACGAATTTTACGATGACTGTCTACCTTAGCAAAACCAATATCCTTATAAGGCAATTCTCTGATCTTTCCCAGGACGTCATGTATCGACACTTCCCCGGCTTTATAACCTTCTAATAATTGTTTTATAACATCAATATCCATAACTTAATTGTATAGCAATTTTCATTTTATTTAAGCGGATTTTCGGTAGGGTGGGTTAAGCAGAGCGAACCCACTATTTACAAATACCGTGAAGGTGGATTCGGCGTAAAAACCAACGCCTTAATCCATCCTACTCATAACTTGGTTCTATTCTATATATAAAATATCTTTTTGGATTTTACGCATTTATTTTACTTTAGGGAATAGCTTCTATATCAAACCCTGAAATATCCCCTTCTAAGTACTTCTTATAGGCAAGTCCAGCCACCATAGCAGCATTATCCGTACAGAGCCGAACTGATGGACAATAGACCGGAATAGACAACTCTTTCGATTTGTCTTTTAGTCTCTGCCGAAGCCTGGAGTTTGCCGCAACACCACCGCCCGTCAGTATACTGCATACGTTATACATTTTTGCGGCCAGGGCAGTTTTATCCACCAAAACATCCACCACTGCTTCCTGAAAGCTTGCGGCAATATCTGCTATTTTTTGATCAGATAATGTTTTTGTATCGGTATCTTTTAAATCTTGCCCCCGGTAGTAATAGAGTACCGCCGTCTTGAGTCCGCTAAAACTAAAATCAAGTGAATCCTTCTCAAGATAAGCCCTAGGGAATGTCACTGCACATTGGTTCCCACGCCTTGCCAGTTTGTCAATGATGGGCCCACCGGGATAACCAAGGCCCAATATCTTTGCTACTTTATCAAAAGCCTCGCCAGCCGCGTCATCAATTGTCCAGCCCAGCGGAACATGTTTCGTCTCGCTTTCGGATAAAAAAAGTATGGTATGGCCTCCCGAAACGACAAGGCTGACAGCAGGATACGGTATATCGGCGTATTCAAGGTTATTCGCATAGATATGGGCATGGAGGTGGTCGGTAGCTATCAAAGGTTTGTCCAACACCATGCACAACGTCTTAGCCGCCGTTACACCAATAAGCAAGGCGCCAATCAGCCCGGGTGTATTAACGACTGCAATTGCATCGATTTCAGTAAGTTGTATTTTTGCATCTGCAAGGGCATTGTTAATGACCCCTATGATGGACTCTAAATGAGCGCGACAGGCAATTTCAGGAACCACACCTCCAAAGTTACGATGCAATGTATCCTGTGACAAAATAATGCTTGCTAATATCTCTCTACCATCTTTCACAAGAGAAGCCGATGTCTCGTCACAGGATGTTTCAATGCCCAGAATTAGCATAATTAAAAAAAGGCAGGAGATTTCCCTGCCTTCGTTAAAACAATTTACACGTGAACTACAATTTTAATTTTTTTAATGAGTGCGCATACTCTTCGCATAAACCTCAATGCCTTTCAGAATATCAATTGCTCTTTTGAGCTGGATATCTTCATATTTTGGCGTTTCTTTTCCCTCAGTGAGATCTTTGTGAACTGCATCCTTCTTCTTAACTTCATTCATTTTGCTCTCAATGTTTAACGTGGCTAAATGCTCGTGCAGTGCCTTTATTTCCGCAAAATTGAGTGGTACCTGTATATCAGGTTCAATCCCTTTTTCATGGATACAAACTCCGGAAGGGGTATAATACCGTGCGGTCGTCAATTTTAAAGCAGCCTTTCCATCTCCCACGGGAATCAGGCTTTGAACAGACCCTTTGCCAAATGTCTTAACACCCAGCAGTAATCCCCGTTTGTGGTCTTTCAGTGCACCCGCAACAATTTCTGAGGCGCTTGCACTTCCATTATTTACCAATACTACCATTGGGAAATTGGGATACGTTCCCTTCTTCCGGGCGTGGTATATATAATTCTGTGTCTTATCTCTCCCACGTGTGGAAACAATTATACCCTTTTCAAGGAATTTATCGGCCATATCTACAGCGGCGTTTAATAATCCGCCAGGATTAAATCTCAAATCCAGTATCAAACTTTTCATGCCTTTTTTCAACAAATCCTGGATAGCTATATCCATGTCCTTTGTGGTATTTTCCTGAAAATTCGATACGGCAAGGTAACCGATCTTATACTCATCATCCGCTATTCTGGCACCCCGGATGCTGTTTACATAAATTTTCGCACGTTCGATGGTAATATCTACAGGTGCTGTATCGCCTTCGTGAACAACAGTCAGGGTAATCTTTGTCCCTAACTTTCCCCGAAGCTTTTTTATTGCTTCACGAATACTCATGTTTTCCGTAGATTCGCCATCGATTTTGATGATTCGGTCACCCACCAAAATTCCGGCTTTAAATGCAGGAGAATCGAGCAGGGGGGTAATCACTATTAACAATCCATCTTTAATGATTACTTCGATTCCCAGTCCTTCAAACTCTCCCTCCGTTTCAATTTTGAGATCTTCTAACTCTTCGGGGCTAAAATATTGACTGTAAGGATCAAGCCCGGAAAGCATCCCGCAGTATGCATTTACGAGGATTGTGTTCAGCTGTATTTCTTCGACATATTTGTCTTGTAATTCCTTTACGACTTTAATAAGCTCTTCAAACTCCTCATAAATGCTTTCACTGGTCGGCTTAACCTGTTCTTTTCCCTCAACCTGAGGTTTTTCGGGAGGTTTGTCCTGCCCAAACGAAATCGCTCTCAGTGCTGTGAGGGTTATAAATAAGAAAAAGATGCATATCCTTTTTTTCATTTTTTCTTTCGCTCTATGGCTCGTTTTGCTGCCAGAACAATATCTTCCGGTAAGAGGTGGTATTCTTTGAAGAGGATATCGGGTTCTCCCGATTGGCCAAAACGATTATCGATGCCGACCATCTCGATAGGTACAGGGTAGGTTCGTGCTAATATCGACGCAACCGCACTGCCCAAACCACCGTCCAGTACATGCTGTTCTGCAGTTACCACGGCCTTCGATTGTTTTGCTGCATTTTCCAGTATTTCCCGATCTATTGGTTTTACCGTGTGCATATTGACTACCGTTGCCTTAATTCCCTCCTCTGATAGCATGTCGGCTGCTGCAAGTGAGTGTACCACCAATGCCCCACAGGCGATAATCGCCACATCCTCTCCCGTTCTGAGGATATTTGCCCTTCCAATGGTGTAAGGGTCTTCTTTTTTAGTAATTATGGGCACGGCAGCCCTACCCAACCGGATATAGAGTGGACCTTTATAGTCTACAGCCGCCAGAATGGTCTTTCTTGTTTCAACTGCATCACACGGTTCAACAACCGCCATAGTTGGAATTGTTCGCATCAGGGAGATATCTTCTATACATTGATGTGATGCACCGTCAGGTCCAACTGATACACCGCTATGGGTGGCAACAATTTTTACATTTAGTCCACTGTAACAGATCGTATTTCTAATCTGCTCCCATGCCCGGCCTGTTGCAAAGATGCTAAAACTGCTCACAAAAGGAATCTTTCCGCACGTTGCCAACCCCGCAGCCGTATTCATCATATTGGCCTCAGCAACTCCCATATTAAAGAACCGTTCGGGATATTTTTTGCCAAATTTGGCTGTTGTCGTGGACTTTGAGAGGTCAGCATCCAGAACCACGATGTCTTTGTTTTTTTCTCCAAGCTCTAACAGTGCGTCACCATATGCCTGACGCGTGGCTACCATTTCAGTCATTGGATATTTCCATTAATTTGTTTTATCTTTTCTTTTTATTCTTTGCGGTGAATTATACACAGCGTCATTAATCAAATACCAATATGTCATTCCCGCAAAAGCGGGAATCCAGAAAAACAGTGGATTTCGGGTCAAGCCCGGAATGACAGACAGTTGTAAACTTATGTTGTCATGTATATTGCCATTTACTTTAATTCAGCCAGTGCACGTTCTGCCTCTTCTTTCGAAGGGGCCTTCCCATGCCAGTCAACATGATTTTCCATGAAAGACACACCCTTTCCTTTCACAGTTTTCGCCACAATGACGGTTGGCCGTCCCTTAATCTTCTCTGCCTCATCATAAGCGGCCAGGATAGACTCGTAATTATGTCCGTCAATTTCAATCACGTGCCAGCCAAACCCCCGCCATTTATCAGGTATCGGGTGTGATGACATAATCTCATGAATAAACCCATCAATTTGCAGCCCATTTTGATCAAGAATGGCGCAAAGGTTATCCACCTTGTAATGGCTTGCGGCCATCGCAGCTTCCCACACTTGCCCCTCCTCGATTTCTCCGTCGCCCAACATGACGTACGTTCGATAATCCTTTTTATCCAATTTTGCGGCCAAGGCAATCCCAAGACCGACAGAAAGACCCTGTCCCAGCGATCCACCGGATACCTCAATGCCCGGAGTTGTTTTCATACAGGGGTGTCCCTGGAGGGTGCTGCCGAACTGTCTCAGTGTATCAAGCATGGCTGTATCGAAATAGCCCATTTCAGCAAGTATGGCATAGAGCGAAGGACATGCGTGACCTTTCGACAAAATAAATCTATCCCTATCTGGCCATCGAGGGGACTGTGGATTGTGCCGTAATTTGTTATAAAAAAGAGCAACCAGCAGATCTACCGTTGATAGTGAACTTCCAGGATGCCCGGAGCCTGCCTTCGTTAGCATCCGTATGATATGCCTCCGAATAACCTTTGCACGCTCTTCTAAGGATTTCGTATCTAATCGCTTCAAATTCATCATAATCGTATTATTACCAGGGGAAAATAAAATATTCCAGGACTACGTTGTTTTTTTTAATAAAGTAATATTTATAAACTGGACATCGAGCAAGTTATCTAATTATCGGGAAATGGATAAAAAGGCAGGGAATTATAAGGTCTTGGACAATTGTTCAATGATTGATTTGCGGTCACGAAACTTCGACTTTTCTTGTTCTAAACACATATCAGGGTAGTAAGTGGTGGGCAGAGCCGGGATCGAACCGGCGACACCAGGATTTTCAGTCCTGTGCTCTACCAACTGAGCTATCTGCCCATATTTTTCAATCAGTCATTAGACTATTCTTACGCCACCAGACACAAAGTCTCACAAAGAAAAATCCTGATGTCTTCGTGGCAAACTTGAATTTTATTATAGAATTGAAATAGAGACAAGTCAAGGTTTTTTATTGACTCTCTTGGTAATACGTATAATATTACTTTTATTAGAAATTACCTTAGTGCAGCATAACCGCAACCAGAAAGAGTTATTCGGCGCTGAATAACAATATTAATATTTGTTTTTTTGACAAATAGGAGGTTACCATGTTTAAAAACATTACGTTATCTTTATGCCTTATCATGGCCAGTGCATATGTATTTTCTTACAACACGATAAACGCCCAAACACCTACCCCTACTTTAGTACCTACACCCATTTCAAAAGGTAGTGTATCCGGTACAGTAACAGCCAAAAAATCCGGCAAGCCGGTTAAGCGTGCAAAAGTTTCTTTAAAAAGCAAGGAACTGGATTTCAAGGACAAAACCATTACTGATAGTGACGGTAAATATCTATTTTCAGATTTAAGTGCTGGTAATTATATTTTGAAGGTAAAAAAGCAGGGCTTCAAGAATGCAAAAAAGAAAATCGAACTTGCAGAAGGGGAAAATGAGATAGCCGATGTCCAACTAAAAAAAGAGACTGGCGGTGGTGGTGATGGAGATGGAGATGGTGGATACTAAAAATATGGAAACAGTTTAGTTTTTTGAAAGATGAGTTGTGCTTTTTAAGTCCCTATAGGGACGTGAGGTAATAGGCAGGCAATTTATTGCCTGTATTTTTATCAAATAGAAATACAGTCCCGTAGGGACGATTGAGACGATTTTGTATCCATAATCTTCATTCACCCCTACAGGGTTTATTTTTATCTTTCCATTAACACAGGCAATAAATTGCCTGCCTATGAGCAATTTGCCCCTCCGGGGCGAAATCAGCACAAGGCTTTGCCTTGATAGTTTTTCAAAAAACTAAAGTGTTACAAAATATGATTAACTTGTGCCTATGACCCTACTCCTCTAGGTAACTTCCAAAAAACCGTGAAATTTACGGCTTTCTTTTAATTTTATATTCTAAATAACTTAGAAAGAGAGGTAGAGTAAGAATGGCAACCTGTGCTCGGTGTGATGGTAATGGAACAGTTAAATGTGAAACCTGTAACGGATCAGGTAGTATTCATTCTTTCTTAGAGGCATTTACTGGAGGAGAAGCATGGCACGAATGTAGTAAATGCGATGGATCAGGTGAGGTAGATAGCATAATCCAGACATGCAATAATATGCTCATTTTTAAGGTCCGGGAACTCTGCGATCATTTCCTTCCTGCTGTATTCCGCTGCAAGATAGCCTAGAATAAGGTTTACGGGAATTCTTGTACCCTTGAAATGCGGTTTGCCATGAAGCACATCAGAAGTGCTTATGATATAATCTTTCCAATTTACTTTCATTTTATCCCTCATATAATAAAGCTTTTAGACAATTTGCCGGTTGCGCAAACATCGTAAAATTGATAGTATATCCGCAGTGCATATGAACAGATTCATATGAAAGGAGACAAAATAATGACAAATATAGATTGGAGAAAATACATACATTCAGATCCAGAAGTTTTGCTTGGCAAGCCCGTCGTTAAAGGAACGCGAATGTCAGTGGAATTTATTTTAGGGTTTTTGCCGAGGGATGGACAGAACTACAGGTCATGGAAAACTATCCAACGTTAACAAAAGAGAGTATACGCGCTGTTTTTGCTTTTGCTACCGAATGTATGCGTGAAGAATCCCTATACGCGATTCCAATAGAGACAATTAAATGAATTTTCTTGCAAACGAGAATTTTCCAGTCTTCAAAATTGATTTTTATCTTGGTAAATATGCTTCAATTTACTTTTCATGAGCACGACTATTCCCGGATTTTTCAAGTCTTAAGGCGAGCCCGGTTTCACCAAACTTACGACACGATGCCTTTCCAGTCCCACTCCACAACCTTTTTTTGCATGGTGTAATCTGTCAGGTCATAACGGAGAGGGGTAATAGAGATATAGCCTTCATTGACGGCATTAATATCCGTGTCTTCCTCACGGTGGAGGGCCTTGTCTGTGCCTATTAACCAGTAATAGGCCTTTCCACCCGGGTCTATACGTTTCTCAAAGTTTTCTTTAAAATCATGGGCAAATTGTCGTGTTACCTTTATTCCTTTGATTTGATCCGGGGGAATTGAGGGGATATTTACATTGAGTAACGACCCTGCAGGCAACTTATGCGTTAGAATGCGTTCTATGACGCTCCTTGCAACCTTTGCTGCGCCATGGATGTCAGCATATTGGCCAGAAATCTCGAATGAAATGGCGATGGAGGGAAATCCCATGATGGCAGCCTCAACTGCGGCAGCCACTGTTCCGGAATACAGGATATGGATACCCACATTGGAACCCATGTTGATGCCTGATATGACTACATCTGGCTTCTGTTTCATGACCTCATAAATGGCCAGTTTTACACAATCGGCCGGAGAACCGTTCACACTGTAACCAAGAAATTCATTGTCTAAATGTGCCTCTCTGATTCGTAATGGATGACTGAAGGTAATGGAGTGTCCAACCCCACTCTGTTCGACATCAGGAGCCACCACGGTAATTTGGCCAAGGTCCTGGATGGTATGCTTCAGGGCATCAATTCCGGGGGCATAGATGCCGTCGTCATTTGTCAGCAATATCTGCATATTTTTTACCTCACGTCGTCGTAAAAACGTTTAATGGTTTGTATATTCACACCAGCCCAATAGGCCAGAACCACGCACTTATTAATCAACAACTGTCTTATTACACCTTTCTTGACGAATCGTCTTGCCGAAGAAATCACCGGCATCCGTATAAGGATAACCTTACCCTGGTTCCCTAGCCTTTTATAAAAATCATAGTCTTCCATAATGGGTATTTCTTTGTATCCGCGGAGTGTTTGAAAGACTTCCCGCCGCACAAAGATACCCTGATCACCAAAATGAAAGAGTCTGAAGTTAAAGCGTGTGATAAAAGAAACACCTTTTAGTATAAAGGTATCTGTGTCAAACGCAATAAAAAATGAACCTCCTGCTACCGTATCATCTTTCATCCTTTTTCGTATCTCACGGAAGGCGTTGCCCGGCAGAATTGTATCGGCGTGTAAGAATAATAGAATGTCACCGCTGCATGCTCTTGCCCCCGTGTTCATTTGAATTGCCCGGCCACGTTTGCTGTTTATCACCATGGTGTATCTTTTGGCGATAGTGGCTGTATTATCGCTGCTGCCTCCGTCTACTACAAAGAATTCATAATCACCGTCCTGTTTTGTAATGCTTTGAAGTGTTTTTTCAATGTGGGATTCTTCGTTTAGTGTGGGAATAACAACCGATATCTTCAATGAAGTGCCTCTTATTATAATTTGTAATAGTTATTGTCAATCGAACGGGCGCAGAAAACGCTGAAAAGTGATGGGTGACATGCGACGTGCGACACGATACCCGTCGTCTTCCACTCGTTCTTTGCGACCTTTGCGACTCTGCGGTGATCCGACTATTTGTGTAATTTTAGCCATTTCGTATGCAGAATCAATAATAAATAGAAGTAGATTCTTCTGAAAAAGAAAGGTAAAATCATTCCTTATTTTGGACACAGATGAACGCGTACTTCGTCGTGAGCGATCAGTCGAACGATTGACAGGTTTGTAGGGGACAATGCTCCGTGCCCCAGTTGTATGTATCTGCATAAATTTGCGTCCTGATTTAAACAATTTACCTATAGAGATTATGGATTATACGGAGATGAATAAATGAAAAAATGCATTGCTGTACTGGCCGGAGATGGGATCGGGCCTGAAATAATGAAGGAAGGACGAAAGGTGTTGGATGCCGTTGCGAAGAAATTTGGCCATACCTTTGAATATAAAGAGGCATTAGTAGGAGGGTGCGCTTATGATGAATATGGTCATCCATTGCCGGATGAAACAAAAAAGGTATGTGATAATGCAGATGCTATTTATTTCGGTGCAGTGGGTGGGCCAAAATGGGAGAACTTGCCCGCAGAATTAACCCCTGAAGGGGGGGCATTGTTGCCCTTAAGGGGTATTTATGGCTTGTTTGCAAACCTGCGTCCGGCTGTAATCTTCGGCCCATTGGCAGACGCGGCATCCCTGAAATCAGAACGCCTGAAAGGGGGGTTGGATATTCTGATTGTGCGGGAATTGACAGGGGGGGTGTATTTCGGTAAGAACAAGGTCAAGTCACTTACCTTGAAGGAAGGGGCTGTTCAGGGGGATTACGCCGTGGATTATATGATCTATTCTGTACCAGAGATTCTGAGGATTACGAAAGTTGCCTGCGAGGCGGCTATGAAACGCAATAAGAGGCTAACCTCTGTTGATAAGGCAAACGTCCTGGAAAGCTCAAAACTCTGGAGAAAGGTGGTTGTTGACTACGTTCTGAAAAATTATCCACAAATTCAGCTTAATCACATGTACGTGGACAATGCCGCCATGCAACTGGCAACAAACCCGAAACAATTTGATGTGATTGTTACCGAGAATATGTTTGGAGACATCCTGTCAGACCTGGCATCGGCCATTACCGGCTCTATTGGCATGCTTCCCAGCGCCAGCCTCTCAGAGACGGGTTTTGGGCTCTTTGAACCTATCCACGGTTCAGCACCAGATATTGCAGGACAAGATAAAGCCAACCCATTAGCCCAAATCTTGTCTGGAGCCATGATGTTGAAATATGCCTTCGGTCTTCGTGAAGAATCAAATGCCATTGAACAGGCTATTATGGCTGTATTGGAAGATGGGTATCGAACGGGTGATATTGCCAGTGCCAATACCCCAAAAGACAAAATACTCCCGACCTCCGGAATGGGAGATAAGGTGGTGGGGTATTTACATAAGCTTAAATCCTAGCAGGATGCTATCTCAAAACTACCGGAAAAATGCAAAATGAAAAGTGAAAATTGAAAAACACAAAATAAAAGTCGGTAGTTTTGCATTTTGTATTTTGATATTTTCATTATCTTATGGTGCCCATAGGTACATAAACGACGGCGTGCCTGAATTAACGAATGATTTTAGGTCGATGTTCAGAAGGTTAATGGCGCCAAAACCTGCATTGCTGAGTTGGGAATAAATATTGTTCTTGTAAACTCCGGGCCTATGGTATGTGACAACCCGTGCCTCTGTTAGCCCTGCTTCCTCCTTTGCCAGTAAAATGGCTTCATCGAGGTATCCAATCTGATCAATGAGACCATATTCCAATGCCTGTCGGGCGGTATAAATCCTGCCATCGGCAAGGAATCTCAGTTTTTCAGGGGTTAGTTTCTTCCTGTTTTCCGCAATGACTGCCAAAAACCTCTCGTACAGGGTATCCATTACGCCTTGAAATATCCTTCGTTCCTCCTCTGTCATCGTTTTTAAGGGTGAACCCATATCCTTGTATTCACCCGTTTTAATGGAGGTGTCCTTCACGCCGATTTTTTGCAGAAGCCCTTCAACACTAAGATTGATCATAATAACACCGATGCTGCCGGTAACCGTGGTTGGGTGTGCTATAATTTTGTCAGCAGAAACGGTCACGTAATAACCACCCGATGCCCCTAAATCCATGATACATGCAATAATTTTAATATTGGTTGTTTTCTTAAATTGCTCTATCTCATGATAAATCATATCTGAGGCGGTAACTGTGCCACCCGGGCTATTGATACGCAGGATAATGGCCTTCATGTTTTTGTCTCTGGTTGCCGTCTTCAGCTCTTCTTTGATACGGGCAACCATATCCGGTTCTTCCGAAAGCCCTGCAAGGCCTCGCCTTCTTTCTTCTGAAATAATGCCGGAAACATCGATCATGAGTATCTTGTCTTTTCCACTCCCAGATACCGTTGTTTCCTTGAGTGGTTCGACAGATGGGGCCAGGGAAATAGATATGAAACTACAGCCTGAAGAAAAAAACAGGCAAAAAATAAAAAGAGTGATATGGGAAAAATATTTGTTTTTCATGGTGATTATTGTATATGAAATATCTTCAGTAATAAAGAATAAATAAATTTGCGACGGCTTTATTTCTTTGAAAGAAATTTCAAATACACCTCACCAAAAAACCTCCTGTCAGTTTGGCATACAATTCATAGGTGTTTCAATAAGGCCACCGCCATAATGGCATGTCTGCACAGCAAAGGGTTTTTCGTATTTTCCATTTTCCTGGTATGTGGACTTTATTTCATTGATACACAAGAAGTTAGCATTTGGAGGATAATGTCGGCCGGGGGCGATATAATATGAATAAATCGGCATCAGTTTTGCTCATTGCCCATACGTCAACAGTATTTATTAGCGGTAGAAAAATTTTGGAGGATACGTAGATATGTCGGCAAAAAAGATTATATTTGATCATGATGCATTGGAAACCGTTAAGCTTGGCGTAAAACAACTGGCGGATGCAGTAAAGATTACACTGGGACCGAGGGGACGCAATGTCGTTATCCAAAAAAGCTTTGGTTCTCCCACCATTACAAAAGACGGAGTTACCGTTGCGAAGGAAATTGAACTTTCAGACCATATGCAAAATATTGGTGCGCAAATGGTAAAATCCGTTGCATCCAAAACCAGCGACGTTGCGGGTGACGGTACCACAACTGCTACCGTACTTGCAGAAGCCATATTTGTTGAAGGATTAAAAAATGTTACGGCTGGCGCTAATGCGATGGCACTCAAGCGCGGCGTTGATAAGGCCGTTGAAGCTGTGGTCAAAAAGTTGAAGGAAATGAGTATTCCTACGAAAGGGCGAAAGGAGATTGAGCAGGTAGCCACAGTGGCCTCGAATTACGACACTGAAATTGGAAAGATTATTGCTGATGCCATGGAAAAGGTTGGAAAGGACGGAGTTATAACGGTGGAAGAAGGCAAAAGCCTGCAAACCGAAGCGAAATGGATTGAAGGCCTGCAGTTTGATAAAGGCTATCTATCACCGTATTTTGTTACGAATCCAAATACGATGCAATGCATGCTGGAAGACCCCTATATTTTAATCCATGAGAAAAAAATTACTACCGCCAAGGTATTGGTACCTATACTGGAAAAAGTTTCTCAAACGGGAAAAGCACTTTTAATTATTGCTGAAGACATAGAAGGGGAGGCATTAACTCTTTTAGTTGTTAATAAACTGCGTGGAGCTTTAAAATGCTCAGCAGTAAAGGCACCGGGGTTTGGAGATAAGCGCAAGGCCATGTTAGAGGATATTGCTATCCTTACTGGTGGTCAGGCGGTCTTTGAAGACCTTGGTATTAATATGGAGTCTATCCAGCTCAAAGATCTTGGCCGGGCAAAGAAAGTTGAGATCGATAAAGAAAATACGATCATTATTGAAGGGGCAGGGGAAAGCAAAAAGATAAAAGCCCGCATTGAACAGATCAAAAAGGAGATTTCAATAACAACTTCAGATTATGACCGCGAAAAGCTTCAGGAAAGGTTGGCAAAGATGGCTGGTGGTGTGGTGCAAATTAATGTGGGCGCTGCTACTGAAAGCGAGATGAAGGAAAAAAAAGCGCGAGTGGAAGACGCCCTGCATGCAACCCGTGCTGCTGTTGAAGAAGGCATCCTCCCTGGTGGAGGTGTGGCACTTTTAAGGTGCCTCCCGGCCCTGGATGCACTTAAGCTATCCGGAGATGAAGCCGTGGGCATTGATATTGTACGCAGGGCGCTAAGGGCACCCTTACGACAGATTGCTACAAATGCAGGAGTGAGCGCTGCCATAATTGTACAGAAAGTGGAAAGCGCAAAAGGGAACGAAGGTTATGATGCCAGTGCGGATCGATATTGTGATATGGTAAGTGAAGGCATAATTGATCCGACAAAGGTAGTAAGAACGGCACTGCAAAATGCAGCCAGCATATCCACTTTGCTTCTCACAACAGATGCCATTGTAGGTAAGATACCTGAAAAGAAGAAGATGCCTCCCATGCCGCCGGGTGGAGGATACGGTGGGTACGGAGATATGTATTAATAATGAATCGGGAAAATCCCTAAGCGTTTATAACTAAATTTAACAATTTTTTTAAAAAACCCCGCATGTATGCGGGGTTTTTTATTGGTGACTTCGTAATTTCTCTATCTTCTTGCACGTATCAAAAGTTTGATAAATTGAAACCTCTTGCACTTGAAAATAAAAATTGTTATAGTAATTCTGGTTTCCATTTGGCAATACCTTTAAATATATGGTCTTTCCGATTGGGGTAAGGAATCTCTGCCGTTTTAAACAGTAAGATTTTTCCCTTCGGTTGAAATGGCATTCTTTTTTGTCTTACTGGTTTCATCCTTTTGTGCCAGTTTATTGGCATTCATAAAAATATGGAGGCGGATAGGTTAAAGATGTCGGCGAATTATAACAGTATTCATTACAAAGCTGATGCAAAAGAGAATAAATTGGAAAAGCTCTTTGCAGAATTTTTTGCCTTTAACAAAAATATTCCTACCAATTCTTCAACGCCATGGCAACCTCCTACTGACGTTTATGAAACTCCCAATGAAGTGGTAGTAACGATGTCCTTGCCTGGCACTAAATCAGAGGATATTCGTGTTTCCTTTTTAGACGAAGTCCTTACCATCAGTGGATTTATAAGGGATACTGCACCACATGAAAAGATATGCTTTTATCAGGTAGAAATCCGTTACGGGTACTTCGAGAGGAGTATATTCATTCCGAAACCCATTGATATGGACAATATACAAGCCACGTATAAGGATGGCTTTCTGCAAGTCATTTTACCTAAGGCGCAGCAACAATCATCTCAAAAGTTTTCAATAAAAATTAATTTTCATCAATAAGTTCATGGTAATTATTTTCTGAAACGGTGTATGATTATATGGCAGATAATGAAGGCAAAGACCCATCAGAAGCTAAAGTCACGTTAAACCTGGAATCTGGATCAGCCGAAGAGAACAAGCCAGAGAAGCTAAAGATACCAAAGGAAATGCCAGTCCTTCCCGTTAAGGATACTGTGGTTTTCCCCGGTATGGTAGCTGCCCTCAGCGTTGTTACGGAAAGAGATATTAAACTTTTGAATCATGTCCTTGCAGCGAACCGATTTCTGGCGCTTGTGGCACAAAAAGACAAAGATCTCAAGGTTGTAAAGCAATCGGATCTGCATGATTATGCCACAGCGGCTGTTGTGCTCCAGATGCTTCGTATGCCCGATAACTCTGCGAAGATGCTGGTGCAAGGTGTCAGCAGAATCAAAATCGATGAATATATCCAAACAGAACCTTATTTTAAGGCCCAGGTGACCGTTCTGGAAGATATTATTGAGAATGATATGGAGACTGAGGCACTGGCAAGAAATGCTGCGGATCAGTTTATTCGTATGATATCCATGGCGCCATCCTTACCCGAAGAGCTGAAAATAGCAATTGTCAACATTGACAGCCCAAGCCGTTTGGCAGACATGATTGCATCCCACCTGAATATTGGCGTAGCGGAAAAACAACAAGTACTTGAAGCAATCAATGTGAAGGCCAGATTACAGAAGATAACTGCCTTTATCACGAGCGAAATGGAAGTGCTGGAGATGGCCACAAAGATACAGTCCCAGGTGAAAAGTGAGATGGAAAAGGGGCAAAGGGAATATTATCTGAGGCAGCAACTGAAGGCGATCCAGGAAGAATTGGGCGAGGGAGACGAGCGTGCCGTTGAGGTCAAAGAACTGACCAAGAAGATTGAAGAGGCGAAAATGCCTCCTGAAGCTAAAAAAGAAGCCGAGAGGGAATTAAGCCGGCTCGTCAAAATGCCCTCTGCCTCTGCAGAATATACAGTTTCCAGGACTTATCTCGACCTGCTGGTTGCTCTCCCATGGGCAATTACCACAACTGATAACCTGGACATCCAGGCGGCCCGTAAGGTATTGGATGAAGACCATTACGACCTGGAAAAGGTCAAAGACAGGATTCTGGAATATCTCGCAGTCCGAAAATTAAAACAGGACATGAAGGGCCCCATCTTGTGTTTCGTAGGTCCACCTGGCACCGGAAAGACTTCTGTGGGGATGTCGATTGCGCGTGCCATCGGTCGAAAATTTGTGCGTATGTCACTTGGAGGAGTAAGAGACGAGGCTGAGATTCGCGGCCACCGGCGTACATACATAGGTGCATTACCCGGGCGTATTATTCAAGGTCTGCGAAAGGTGGGTTCCAATAATCCGGTATTCATGCTGGATGAGATTGATAAACTGGGTGCTGATTTTCGAGGCGACCCCTCGGCGGCGCTGCTTGAGGTTTTAGACCCTGAACAAAATCACTCATTCTCAGACCATTATCTCGATGTACCATTCGATCTTTCCAAGGTAATGTTCATTACCACAGCAAATCTCCTGGATCCCATCCCTCCTGCGCTTAAGGACCGAATGGAGGTACTGGAACTTCCCGGATACACAGCCGATGAAAAGGTATTTATCGCAAAACAGTTTACAATACCAAAGCAATTGAAGGAACATGGACTCACGAAAGAACAGATTACCATTGTGGATGATGCCATCAAAACCATTATCAGTGATTATACCCGTGAGGCTGGCATCCGTAATCTCGAACGTGAAATTGCCCATGTTTGCCGGAAGGTGGCCAAAGACATTGCTTCAGGAGAAAAAAAGTCTGTGACCGTAACGGCTGATATGTTGTACAATTTGTTAGGCCCCATCAAATTTTTCTCAGAAGCCGCGGAAAGGACCTCGGAAGCCGGTGTAGCAACGGGTCTTGCCTGGACACAGGCTGGCGGTGACATCCTTTTTATTGAGGCTACTCTCATGCCTGGCACGGGAAAACTCTTGCTGACAGGGCAACTGGGTGACATCATGAAGGAATCGGCCCAGGCTGCGATGAGTTATATTCGGGCCAAATTGACGAGGCTAGGAATCACCTTCAAGGATTTTAATAAATACGATTTTCACATCCACATCCCCGCAGGTGCCATTCCGAAGGATGGGCCTTCTGCAGGTGTAACGATGGCAATGGCACTGATTTCCCTCTTGAAAGAAACACCAATTCTCTCCAACGTAGCCATGACGGGGGAGATTACGTTGCGTGGTCGTGTTCTGCCGGTAGGAGGTATCAAAGAGAAGGTGCTTGCAGCCAAGCGGGCAGGGATCACTACCGTTATCTTGCCTAAACGAAATGAAAAGGATCTGGTGGAAGTGCCGGAAAATGCAAAGAAGGAGATGAACTTCGTATTTGTAGAAAAAGTGGATGAGATGTTGCCGGTCGTTTTCGGACTAAAAGGACCGGAAAAGAAAAAGAAAAGAATTTTTAGCAAGGTTTCATGACACAATTTTCAGACAAATAAAAAACTTTTAAAACCACAGATTACGCAGATAAATAAAAAAAACAGTGTAATCTGTGAAATCTGTGGTTACTCTTAAAATATGTTAAATGTTGGAATCATTGGCGCCACGGCTTATACAAGCCTTGAGCTAATAAAAATTCTTTTACACCATCCGGAGGTAAAAATTTCCTATCTCGGAGTACGCCGAACCGACCGTCCCAGGATATCAGACATATTCCCCATTTTAAAAAACCAGCTTGATTTGCCGTGCGAAACTATTGAGCAGAAAGAAGTTCCTGAAAATATTGATCTCGCCTTTATTACATTACCACCAGCCATCTCTATGCAGTATGTCCCTCTCTTTGTACAAAAGGGCATCAAGGTCATAGATTTCAGTGCCGATTATCGTTTCCGCGACAAATCACTTTACGAAAGGTGGTATAAGACACAGCATATGGATAGCAAGGGTATTGAAACAGCCGTGTATGGCCTTCCGGAACTTTTCAGGGACGAAATTAAAAAAACGAATCTGATAGGCAATCCAGGTTGTTATACGACTGCAACGATATTGGCCCTGGCCCCTTTGCTCATGAAAGGGATCATCTTTTCAGACGATATTATCGTGGATGCCAAGTCAGGTGTGTCTGGACGCGGGCGTGAACCCAGGGAAGATACCCACTATTGCGAATGCAATGAGAACATCGAGGCTTATAGTGTTGGAGGGCATCGCCACAGTCCGGAGATTGAACATATCCTTTCCATTAAGACAAACCAGAAGATATCTATCCAATTTGTCCCTCACCTTGTCCCCATGAATCGTGGCATCCTGTGTACCATCTATGCCAAGCCAAAGCATGAGATGAGGCCAGCGAGTATGATTCTCAGTGACAATGAGGTACACAAACTCTATAAAGAATTTTACGGTAACGAACCCTTTATTCGTTTGAAAGAAGGCCATGAAACACCCAAAACAAAAGACGTAATTTATACCAACTTTTGTGATATAGCCACAAAGGTCACCGAAAACCGCATCGTCGTCCTCTCCGCTATCGACAACCTCATCAAAGGGGCATCCGGCCAGGCCGTGCAGAACATGAATGTGATGTGTGGATTTGATGAGAAGATGGGGCTGTTATAGAATCATCAAGATAAGGAATTTATTGATAAATTTACATGACAGAAGGCCAAAGGCCGTCAGTTACCTGTAACAATTCTCTTTTCAAACATTCTACCCTCTCCTTAGCCTGTTCTATTCGGACCGAAACCAACCCGCGTATATAACCAAATAATTTTATTGATTGCTGCTCATCTATAATACGTGTGTAGGCATCTATTGCCTTTTTGTAATACTCTCCCTTCTCATTCTCATAGAGCATGGCTAATTCTTCGTAAAGATTGCCAATACGATACTGAGTATTAACCGGTGTTATTCCCTTGAACTTCTCTACGACCTCATGAAATTTTGTGAGTGCCTTTTCATAATATATTTTTGTACCCTCGTCATCACCGACATCATACAGTGCAAGACCTACATAATGATATGCTTCTGCCATTGCATACGAATGCTCTTGCGCCTCTTTCCTGTATCCATCCTTAAGTTCCTCCAGCATATTTTTATATCTTTTTTCCATTACCTCAACAAGGCTGATACTCAGCGGGATATCGGCATCCTCCAGTTCGTTTTGGCTTTCTACAATTACATGTGGGAGCAGTAATTTTGAAAAGCTCTCCAAATTCAATCCTTTTACACGATAGAGTTCACTTACAGAATGGAATCTTTTGTGCGCCCTCTTATAATTGAGAATACTATCTATTTCATCTTCCATCATACCAAATTCTCTCTTTAAAAAGAGGGAAAGTTCCTCATCGCTTGTGGTATTTAATTTCTTATGTAATCTTAATAATTTGATGAGAATGGCCAATTTGTAAGAAGGCTTTATCCCATGTAATACAGTTCTCCTGAAGAAGATAAGCCACGGTTCTCTGCACGAAAATTTTAAAAACCCCTCGTTGCTATAAAAAACTTCCAATGCGATTCCAAGTTTGTATTTTTCCAGATCTTTCGATTCGTTGTAATTGAGTTCCTTATATATTTTGTCAATCAGATGAAAATACTCTTCCAGCATATCTCTCATCTGAATAGAATTTACCTTACGGTAGAGATTCAATTGGGGGCTGTATTGTAATGCCTCTTTATAACAGGCAAGGGCATCCTCATAGTGCCGGTCATGATAATGCTTGTCACCGAGGTATTCGAAAAATCTTTTAATCATGAGCTTGGATTTTAGCCATAAATCGTCTTTCCGTCCTAAAAGGCATACCTTTTTAAAATGTTCTATTAAAGTTCCTGGTGTTTGAACATGCTTGTTGACAAGGACATCTAATCCCTCAATATAATCGTACAAAGCATCACACTTCTGCAGGAAATCCTCATTTGCGTCTTCGCATGTCCGTGCTTTTCGTATGCATTCTTTTGCGTTTTGAAACATACCGAACTCTGCATACGCTTTTCCCCATTGGATGAGCAAATCTCCATCCATCCTGGCATGAGCTTCTGCCGGCTCTTTATATTGCATGATGCATTCACTGATTGCTGTTGTATAGATGACGGGGACAATTTCAAGGTTATTACCGGCAATACGAACTATATGTACCGTTACTTCTCCCGTTTCAGGTTCTAATTCTACTCCGGGAACTTCTTTCCCATCCGGGAACCTTATCCATGGGGTTTTTTTGATGACACTGGCTGTAAAAACCATATCCATGCCCCTGGCCAAATCCCTTGAAGTCCAGACGGTATCCCATGGCTTCTCTCCTTCTTTTTCTGTGCCGGGTCTTACAATTTTAAAATTCCGTAAGATATCTATTTCGTTTTTCTTGAAGAGATTCCAATTATGTAATTTCCCCAATAACTTTTCATCCTGTGCTATATCAGCAGGTAATATTTTTAAGCTCATTTCGCCGCCTAATTTTTCAACGATAATTGCACTTAATATTGCTTCGGGAACTCCACCTACACCGGTGATCAGGTCAATGTCGTTTCTCGTGACTGCAAGGGTAGGAGTAAGGTCATCATCCGTAACGAGAATTAATTGGGCGCCGAGCTCTTTTACTGTTTTAATGAGTTTCTCATGCCTGGGCCTGTCCAGGATAACAATTTTCATCTCCTTGATTTCATCATGAATACTTTGAGGAGAGATCTCTTTACCGTTGGCTTTTAATGAGCGTTCTGCCATAAGCCTGAGATTCTTTGTAATACTATGGATCACATTAACGCCAGCGCCTTTATACTTATTTCCAACAATCGTTTTGACCCCATACATATCGGGAGAATTGAATAATGCACCTCTTTCACTGTACCCAACGGCAAAAATCGCCCCTCCCTTACTTTCCTGATTGATGATACACCGGTCATTTTCAAATGCACTTGGCACAATATCTGCCTCGTTTGTATTACCTGTTACAGTACCGAATTTTTCCCCTATGTATAACATGGGCATATATTTCCGTTCACCTTCTGCATTTACCACGTAGGCATTCCACCAGTTGAAACTGTTGTAGATGTGCCTGAGCCGCCAGACGACCATATCTCGTATACGGAAGATATTAAAATTTTCGCCATTTGTGCTGAAATACCGCAAAGACCTGGCAGCAACAACCCCAACAGGATGTCTCAATTCGTTTCTGTTTGCCAATTGAAGGCCTTCTCCAGAAATCTTTAAGTTGTATTCTTCAGGAATATATGCCCCGGTAATAAAAGGGTCATCCATCCTTTTGGAATCAAAACTTGCATCCTTTATAAATGTAGTAGTGTTTTTAATTGTTTTATATTCGTTCATTTTATATTCCAGAACCAGCCTGAATCTTGTCAGAACCAACCATGGTAAAAGTCTGACAAGGCCAGAGAACAGGTTCCGATTTATTCACGAATACATTTACAGCTTTCCCTCTTTAGTTAACCTGTCTTAGAGTTATGATCACGATTAATTCTTTATGCAGACGTCAGCCTCATCCTTTCATAAGTAGCAGAACGAATCTCCTGTTATGCCGGAAAGAATAGTGAGAAGTATGCTAAAGCATTTTTGGGAAAAAGCTCTTTTCAAAAAGATCGCAACATGGTTGTTATCAATAGCAGTTTCTTAACAGAGAAACTACACTTAAAAAAGTTTAGCACATATAGTAGTGGAATTCAAGTTTCATAGAATTTGTGTGGATACCGGAAAGAAGATGTAAAATTATCTATACTGAGCCTAATAAAGATACACACTTTTGCGCAGAAAACCCTCTGTGTCATCGTCCCTTCTGTTATAGACAATCTCATCAAAGACGCATTACTATTTTTGACTTGCACATGTCAGGATATCTGGTGCACATCGATATAAGTCTTCCCTTGTGTCAATATCTGTTAAGGTCTTTAAAATGTTATAAGATAAATTATTCTTATTTATTTTTTTCATCGTTTGGTCAAAGACACGATCTGTGCTCCAGTCAATATCTTTAAACAAATCAAGCACTAAGCTTGACATACCTAACAGGTAATAACCACCA
This sequence comes from Candidatus Brocadia sp., assembly GCA_021646415.1. Taxonomy (NCBI): domain Bacteria; kingdom Pseudomonadati; phylum Planctomycetota; class Candidatus Brocadiia; order Candidatus Brocadiales; family Candidatus Brocadiaceae; genus Candidatus Brocadia; species Candidatus Brocadia sp. The sequence goes on along the minus strand of SOEU01000010.1, from coordinate 18,019 downwards.
TCCCTGCACGGTCCGATAACAATGTCTTTTTTCTTCAATACTTCAAAGGCATCTTCAATCAATGAGGCATCTGTTCCAGGACAGTCTGTTCCAATAATTATGGCGTTTTTGTAATGTTTTTCTTGTAATATTTGTTGAAAGGCATTGAGCATTCTTTCGCCCAGATCTTTGCCTTCCTGGGGTATGTGGTGTGTGTCAACTCCCTGATCGCTGTTGAGGAGGGGTCTTAGCCAATCCTTGATTTCATTTACTTTATCAGCAGGTGTGAAAAGGATGTGGATATTAAACGTCCTTGAATTTTTTGAGATAATGTTTTTGATAACACCTTCTGCCAGAGATTTGTAGATTGCGCATGCCTTTTCATCCCCCAGTGCCTTTGCCAGGCGGGTCTTTACTTTTCCGGGTTCGGGATATTTGAGGAACACGATTAAAGCATTGTTCATTTGTGAGCGATCGGCTTCTCAATTAACCGCTGAATGCTAATTAGTTATTACTATCCGTGCAAACCTGCGCTTTCCTACCTTAAGGATCATATCAGGTTTTATCTCGATGTTTAAGGTGGGGCAATTAACGATTTCGCCATTCACACTTACTCCGCCCTGTTGAACCAATCGTCGTGCCTCACTGCTGGTAGCAGCAAAGCCACACAGGACGATAAGTTTGGCAATCCATATCTTGCCATCCGTTAGTTCATTCTCTGATATTTCGACTTCAAGGATTTTATCCGGGAGTTCACGTTCTTTAAAGACACGATCAAACTCTGCCGCGGCTGCCTCTGCATCTTTACTATCATGATAACGCCGGACAATTGCCTTGGCTAAAGCTACTTTAGCCGCGCGTGGATGGGTATGGACATCAAGGAGTTGGTTGATCTCACCGGTACTCAGGTCTGTTGCAAGTTCAAAGTACTTGCGCATCAGATTGTCCGGGATAGACATCGCCTTACCAAACATTTCTCCGGGAGATTCGGTTACGCCGATATAATTTCCCAGACTCTTGCTCATCTTTTTATTTCCATCGATTCCTTCAAGGAGGGGTGTGGTCAGGGCAACCTGTGGTTCTACACCGGCATCCCTTTGCAGGTCCCTTCCCACGAGCAGGCTGAATAACTGGTCTGTGCCGCCCAATTCTACGTCACTTTTTACCATAATGGAATCGTAGCCCTGCATGAGGGGGTAGATGAACTCATGGACACTAATGGGAATGCCGGCATGGTAACGCCTGGTAAAATCGTCACGTTCCATCATTCTGGCTACGGTCATCTTTGCAGCGAGTTGGATGACCTCATGGAAGGTCATTTTCTTAAACCACTCACTGTTATAAATCACCTCCGTCTTCTTCATATCAAGGATCCTGCCTGCCTGTGAAAGATAGGTCTTGGCATTTTCCAATACCTTTTCGTAGGTAATCATAGGACGCGTCTTATTAACCCCCGAAGGATCTCCTACCGTTGCTGTATAGTCCCCAATGATGAGTATAGCTGTATGGCCGAGCGACTGGAATGCGCGCAATTTGTGGATGGGTATAGCATTCCCGATATGGATATCCGGGGCTGTGGGATCGAGCCCCAATTTTACCCGGAGTGGTTTATTTTCTTTTACTGACCTTTTTAGTTTCTTTATCAGCTCTTCTTTCGTAACGATATCTACCGTTCCACGCGTGATAATTTCTAATTGTTCATCTGCATCTCTAAACATAGTGCCTCCAGGGGTTCATGTATCATACTAATTCACCACGGATACACAAGGAACACCACCGAATTGATGCTGGTAAGTGAAGAGCTGAAAGTTCAGTAACAGTTCAGAATTTAAAGAGATAGCTTACAGCTTGCAACTCCAGCGTATATTTTCTGTGATATTCTGCGTCTCTGTGGGGAACTGTTACCATTTCCCAGTCAGAATACCGGAACCTTTCCCTTTAAAAAATATTTAAAATACAGTAAAAAAACAAGGGTTAATGAATTGTGTAAGACATGCACGACGATAGATGCAATAAGAGTTTGTGTCTTTTCATATAAATAACCCAGGAGCATTCCCAGAATAAATATCTGGAAAAAGGCAAAGATATCCATGTGCACGGCTGCAAAAAGTGATGCACTTACTACAACGGCATATCGTCTGCCGAAGGAATTTTTCAATGCCGGTTGCAGAAATCCACGAAACATGATCTCCTCGATAACCGGGGCAATAATAATCCCGAAAAATATCAAACTGACCAGGATGAAGAGTGACTTTTCTTCCAGCACCCATCGAACAACATCTTGCATTTCCGGATTTTGCCCGTAATAGCTGGAGATCAGGTTGATAATGAAACCCGCAAGCATGATGAGAGGTAACGTAATGAGATATCGTTTAATACCCTGTTTTATATTGGAAAATAAATTTGTGACAGACAGTCCCAGGGCGGCAATTGATTGATGATATTGAATGCAGACAATGTACAATACGTAGGCACAGATCGATAGATTAACAAAAAGTGAAATGAAGAGAATCAGGCTCCGCGGTGTAATGTTGTTCAGAACGTTATAACCAAATAATGCGTTGATGAACCGTACGATAACTGGCATCCCGACAAGCATAAGGAGCATGTAGGCCAGGAAAACCTTTATGGCGTCTTTTAGATTCCAGGGGCAATTGAGTGCGGCTCTGTGTTTAATTTGGGTGCTATTCACGCTTAATAATTTGTACAAAAACTTCTCTGCGTCGGGGTCCATCAAATTCGCAGAAATAAATACCCTGCCATGTCCCAAGGGCCAATTTCCCGCCTGAAATGGGTATAGATACGGAAGAGCCTACCAGCGATGCTTTGATATGGGCCGCGGCATTCCCTTCCATATGAGTATAATGCCCATTCCATGGTACCAGCCTGTTGAGTTCATTTACTATATCTTTTCGGACGGAAGGGTCGGCGTTTTCATTAATCGTAACGGCGGCTGTTGTATGGGGCACAAATACATAGCATATCCCTTCCTTAATCTCTCTTTTTTCCAGGATTCCATTCACTTCCTGTGTGATATCGATAAACTCTGCATGGGACTGTGTCGTTACATGAAGTTTGTCCATGGTAGCGGGTAAAGCTAATAGTATAAATTGTAATCACATAAAAATCGTAATAGTTCACCACAGAAGGCGCAGAGAACGCTGAGAAAACAAATACATAGGGCATTCTGTTGTTTTTACCTGTATTGATACTCTTGCAAATTTTCATATTTTACCAGTAATAGTGAGGTATTCAAGGAAATTTGTTTCTTCATGAAATAAACCATTATCAATTATATTTTCTCATTGATTTTCTCATAGGATATACAATATATTGGGGTTAAGCAGATCTTTAAAAACACCGGTTTCGCTGGAATTAATCTAATTTTTATTAGGTTTTCTATGCTCAATACATTCCGACTGGCAAAGTTCAGATTTACCGTCTGCGCCAAAGAGCACATACGCTTTCCTACCTATAAAGGCGCTGCCTTTCGTGGCGGTTTTGGATATGCCTTTAAACGTGTTGTCTGTGTGATAAAAGGCAAGGGATGTGATGAGTGTCTCCTGAAACAAAAGTGCATTTATTCGTACATCTTTGAGACCCCTCCTCCACAAGATACCGAGATACTTCGGCTTTATCCAAAAGTACCCCACCCCTTTGTTATTGAACCGCCTTCAGACAAGAAACAATCCTTCGCACCAGGCGAAGCATTCACCTTTCACCTGATCCTCATAGGTCAAGCCATCGATTACCTGCCCTATTTTATCTATACCTTTACCGAACTGGGAAAACAGGGGGTCGGACAGGGCAGGGGTAAATACGACCTGCTAAAGGTGGAAGGCATCGGTTTAGAAAACGAGTCTGTTCAGATTTACAACAGTAAAGACCAAACACTCACAAACCATTATCCCATCATACAAGCCCGCCAATTTGTCCAGGAAAATATGGAAAACCGCTCTATGGCAAAATGCAATAAAACTTTCTCATCATTGCAAGGTAAAAACAGCGCAGTTTCCTCCCCTTACGAAGGGGAGGATAAAGGCGGGGTCAAAAACTTGCCTCAACAGGGTAGTTCTCATGGAAATAACCATAACAACAAAATAACCATTTCGCTATTAACCCCGCTACGCCTGCGTTTTGATGGCCATATAACCGACAAAATCGAATTCCATGTCCTTATCAGAAACCTCTTGCGTCGTATCTCCTCTTTATCTTATTTCCATTGTGGCGAAAAGCTGGAACTAGATTTTAAAGGTCTTATTGAAAAAGCAAAGACAGTAAGGCAGACAGCATCGGACATTCAGTGGTTTGACTGGAAGCGCTATTCCACACGGCAGGAAGAATGGATGTCGCTGGGTGGTGTTACGGGTACCGTTTCATATGAGGGCGATTTGAATGAATTTATACCCTTGCTAAAGTTAGGAGAGTATGTGCATGTGGGGAAAGGGACATCCTTTGGGTTGGGGAAGTATGAGATTTTATAGAACTTATAACCACCCCTCTTTCCCCTCCTTCGCAAGGAGGGGACTTCGTCGTGAGTCTTCGGCGTGAGCTCAGACGAACGCTCAGTCGAACGATGAAGGGGAGGTCTTCCATTAGACTATTACCATGCCATATTGGTTATGGACTCGAAAATCGCTTAAATAAAATAAAAATTCCTATACAATAAACTTATTTTTACCACAGAGACACGGAGGCAATAATTCAAATGCCCAAAGGGCAGAAAGTATGTAGCCAGGGGCGAAGCACCTGGACAGAGAAATAATAGAGAATCAACCCCAAAGGGGTGAAAGAAAAAAGGAGTTTGATTTGATCAAATTTGAAAGTCTATTTTCAGCATTAAATAAAGCTAAGGTTCGCTATCTGGTTGCCGGAGGTATTGCTGTCAATCTCTACGGCATCGAAAGGGCTACGGCTGATATCGATCTCGTTGTCGATTTGGAAGAAAATAACATCAATAGATTTGTTGCAGTTATGAAAGAGCTGAATTTTAAACCAAAAATTCCGGTAAATCTCGATGACTTTATTAAAAGGGAAAATAGGGAAAGCTGGATAAAAGATAAAGGGATGATGGTTTTTAGTTTATTCGATCCAAAAAATCCGTTCTTTCTCCTTGATATTTTTGTTGAATTACCATTCGATTTCAAAAAGGTATATGAAGCAAGAGAGGAGATGAAGGCAGGCAGGATAATCATTCCTGTAATATCCCTGAAATATCTCATCGAGATGAAGGAAAAGTCAGGCAGACCGCAGGATATTGCAGATGTATTTTATCTGAAACAGATTAAAGAGGAATGGAAGTATGAAAAATAAACCACCCTTGCTTTATTACAAATCCAAAGAAGATATAGAAGCATACAGACAAAAGCCTGTGCGGGAAAAGCTTCTGTGGCTTGAGGCACAGATGGAGTTTTTCCACAAGGCGATGTCGGAAAAGGCAAAAAGGATAAGGGAAAGGCTTTTTTCATGAGACGTGTCCGTAATTCCCTTTTAACAAGATTCGTCGTGAGCACCCAGTTGAACGAGAGGCAAGGAAGTATATTTCCCTCTGAAAAGAGGGGCGCAGGGGTGTGTTTCAAGGACACCGAGTACGGTCACGAACAACGAACACATAATGAAGAAAAAAATGGGTGAAAAACAGAGGAAAAGCGTTCAATACTGGCTAGAATCTTCAGTATGGGTAGGGTGGATTAAGCGAAGCGAATCCACCATTTAGAAAAATGTGGAAGGTGGATTCGGCGCAAAAAGACTGCGCCTTAATCCCCCCAATAATGGAAGGTTGCAAACCACCTTTTTGAAAAAGGGGATCAAAATAAGAGAGGCAATTCTCTTTGGCTCTTTTGTAAAGGGTACGGCTAAGGAATGGAGCGATATTGACGTTGTGCTGGTTTCACCAGATTTTACCGGAGATCGATTTGAAGACCGGAGAAGGATTGTGCCACTGAGACGAAAGATTGATAGTCGTATAGAACCACTCCCTTTCAGACCCGAAGATTTTTACGATGGAGGGATGCTGGCGGAGGAGATAAAGAGGACGGGAATAAAGCTTAAATTATCGTGAGATGTGTCCGTAATTTCCTTCAAACAAGACTTGTCATGAGCTTGTCGAATAAGGGGCGCAGGGGTGTGTTTCAACGGATACGGTACACGGTCACGATAAGCGATAATACTGGAGGAAAAAATGGACGAAAAAAAGAAAAGGGAATATCAGACGGTAGTGCTTGCAGGACTGCTCCATGATATTGGGAAGTTTTATCAAAGAGGATTAGACAAAGAAGAAAGAAAAGCTAGAGATCATGCCTCTCTTGGACTAAAATGTTACCAAAAGTATTTTGCTAAAAAGATACGAATTCTATTTGGAGAGGAAGAAAAAGAGAAAATAGCGTTTGCAATAAACACACATCATGACCATGCTGAATTTATTACCTTGGCAGATGCCTTATCTGCTGGTATGGAAAGAATTAGTCTTGATGCAGAAGAAACTGGAGACCCATCTAAAGAACGACTTTGGTCAGTTTTTGGAAAAATATCTCTTTACAATAATGGGATGGAAATAAATGAATATTCCCACCACCTGAAACCTCTATCCCTAAAAAAGGATGATTTATTTCCTTGTAAGCTCCCTGAACAAAATCTTGAAGATGAATATAAAAAATTGTGGGAAGACTTTGCTTTGGAAGTCAAAAATATCCTAGCATTTAACACACATTCCTATTTAAACACTCTTTATTCACTTCTCCAAAAATATACATGGTGCATACCGAGTGAAGCTTACAAAAGTGAGTCGGACATTTCTCTATTTGACCATCTTAAAACAACCTCTGCAATAGCAGGATGTTTATTTGTTAAAAAGTTAAGTGGTGAGAAAGATGGGAATGAATTTTTGCTTCTTAGTGGTGATATTTCAGGCATCCAGAAATTTATTTACAAAATAACAAGCACTCAAGGTATTGGTGGTATTTCTAAGAGGTTAAGAGGGCGTTCATTTTATTTAGTATTACTGCAAGAAGTAATGGCTACTTACATCCTTAATAAATTATTTCTGGCAACGCCTCATCTCCTCTTTTGCGGTGGTGGCAGATTTGAAATGCTGATACCTAATACAGATAAAATTCAACATGATATTGGTAAAATATTAACCCAGATAAATACATGGCTGTTGAAAGAATACAACGGTGAATTAGGACTCGTGCTGGTTTCAGTAAGTGCCGACCGTAATGACCTCAAGGACTATTCTAATCTCTTAAAGACTCTAGATGACAAGTTATCATTGGTTAAGAAAAGGAAGAGTAAAGAGTTTTTGGGTGAGAATTGGTTTTGGTTGGAAGATAGAAAACCAGAGGAAGAGATTAGAGTTTGCAGGTCTTGCAATACAACACTTGTAAAAAAAGGGGAAAATGATGAGGTATGTATATTATGCAAAAAACACCATGAAATAGGGAGCAAGTTGCCCAAAACTTGCTATTTAGCCTTTCTCTCAAGACCCAATAACTCGATGAAGGGTGTTGACATAGAGTTTGGTGAGTTTGGAAATGTTTATCTTTTATCAGCAAATGAATATACTGACAAATACAATGAACTTCCAGATGTTTTAACTATTCAAATGATGAATGAGACTATTGGCAATTTCAGATTCATTGGTAATGCCGCCCCTATAGCAAAGGAGGATTTTGAGCAAGAAACAGAAGAAGAGGAAGATGGCAAAAAGCAGGCACTAAAGGATAGGGTTTTAACCTTTGAGACTATAGCAGATATGAGCATAGGCGATAAGAGGATTGGCATCCTTAAGATGGATGTGGATTACCTTGGACTTATATTTGCCATTGGACTTCCTGAAGGACAAAAATCTATATCCCGAATTGCTGCCTTAAGCAGGGGGATGGATTGGTTTTTTGGTGGATACCTGAATAATATTTGTAAAAAAGTTTTTGAAGAATGGAAAAAGGATGCCCATAAGGCTGGTTGGGGAGAAAAAGCCGATAAGATAGAAAACATCTTTTATATTGTATATTCTGGTGGAGATGACCTCATGATTGTTGGTCCGTGGAGTGAGATGCCAGTTCTTGCAAAGAAGATTCGTGACGAATTTAAAGTATATACCTGTAATAATGTTGATATAAATATCTCTGCCGGTATATTTTTTTGCAAACCCAAGTATCCTATAAGCTTGGCGGTAGAGGCTGCTGGTGATGCACTTGAATCGTCAAAGGATAAAGGGAGAAGGCGAATAACTATTTTTGGAGAAACAGTTGAGTGGATGGATGGAGAATCTATTGGTTTTGATAATCTTCTCGATTGCGGAGAAATGTTTTTTGAGGCAATTACCGCTGTTGAAAAAGAAGATCGTTTGCCTAGGGGTTTTATTCATGGACTTTTAAGGAAACATAAACAGTATGAATCAGGGGATGACCTCAATTATATTCCAGCATTAATTTATCAAATGGAAAGGAATATTAAAAAGGATGCAAAAATAACGAGTGGAGAAATAAAATTGAAAGAATATCTCAAAGAGAAATTACTAACGGTTGGCAACGGATATTTTAGAAAAATTAGAATACCAGCAAGCTATGCCTTGTTGAAATCAAGAAAGGGGGATTAATGATGATTTCTTTTAATTCAATGGGAGATGTAAAAAAGCATCTTGAAAGCCTTAAAACACTTTCCGTGCTAGAACCTGAGGATTATGCTCTTGAAGGGAAAATTGCTGATATTATAGCTGGAGAAAGGGGGGAAATGAAATTTACCCAGATAAGGAAGTTTTTTGGACATATAAAAAAGATAGAAACAGTAGAACTAAAAGGTAGAGAAAATAATGATCCGGTTGACCCCAGAGGGTTTTATCCACTTATGCCCGAACTTGCTTATAGTTACGGAAGGGGCTTAATAACAAGAGACTTTTATGAAGTTATGAAGATATGTTTGTCTAGTAACAAGATTAAGACAGTTGTGGATTTTAAAAGATTTGTAAACTTGTTAACGGCAGTCATTGCATATCATAAGAAAAGAGAAATGGATAAAAAGGGAGGAGTATCTCATGTCAAACAATAGTTACAAATTTTCTGGCAAATATATCATCAAGGGAGATATGCGTTGTATTACTGGATTACATATTGGTGGAACGGATGAGGGATTTGATATAGGGGGGATGGAAAACCCAGTAATTAAAGACCCTATTACAGGTTATCCCTATATACCAGGCTCGTCACTAAAAGGGAAGATAAGAAGTTTGCTTGAGTGGACCACAAAAAGAGCAAACAATTTAACCTGTACTGAATACCAAATTGATGAATTTGAAACAAAGAGAAAAGCATTGATAGATAAAATCTCGGGTGAAAACAATCCTGTAAAAAAGAATAAATTACAAGAAGAGCTTGATCGAATGTCCCCTTCCATAAAGCCATGTGACTGTGGTACGTGTGATGTCTGTATCGTATTTGGCTGTTCGGCAGCATCGGCAGTTAAAGAACCAACGCGCCTTACTGTGCGTGATAGTTTTCCTAAAAAAGATACTGTTGAGAGGTGGGAAATCAACTTCGGCGAAAAAATTTACACGGAAATAAAAACTGAAAATACTATCAACAGACTGACGTCTGAAGCAAATCCGAGACCGATGGAAAGGGTTACAGCCGATTCAGTATTTGAAGTTGAGATGCTTTTTGATATTTATAAAGAGGAGGATGAACAGAAAATTAAAAAGGTCTTTGAAGGGATGATGCTCCTTGAGGACAGTGCCCTTGGCGGAAGTGGAAGCAGAGGTTCTGGGAAGGTAGTTTTTGAAAAGATAAAAATTTATAAAAGAGAAATGGCTTATTATATCCAAGGCAAAGATGAGACTGTGGTTAACCAGAGCGGTAACGAAACGCCAAGAGATATTCATATAAATTTTAATACTATTTTCCCAATAAAGGCGCAGAAATGAAAATTTATCAAATAAAACTTACTCCTTCTTCCTCTTTTTCTAGCCTTCCTTCGTCAGATACCCTATTTGGTGCGATCTGCTGGGGAATAAGAAGGATATACCAAGATAGCTCAGATAAAAACTCATTGGTGGATATACTGCATGAATTCCAGTTAAATCCAAAATTCGTTATCTCGTCCACGTTTCCATACATTGAAGAAGCAAACACGGCAATACCTTTTTATCCAAGGCCAATCTTAGAATGCATTTCTGCCTCAAATATTAACAAGATGGCGCAGACAAAGAAAGAGATAGTGTGTATTATCTCCCGTTATAAGGAATTCAAGAAGGCAGAGTATGTATCGGCCTCTTTATTTATGAAAATATTGAACGGTACTTCTGAAGGTGAATTGTTTAAGATTTTTTATAATGGAGGTATTAAACTTACTGGCAAATTACTTATGGATGATGAAGAATATAAGACTATTTTTGAAAAGTTAAACCCAGGATCAAAAAGTATGGCTGTACAGAAAAATTCCACAGATCGATTGACTATGTCCACCGGTGGAGAAGGACAAACCTTTTATCAGCAAGAATATTTTACAAGTCCTGCATTTAAACTACACTTTTTAATGAAAACTAATGAGATAGATTTCTTTAGGCCAGTTTTCCGTTATCTCAAAGACAAGGGTATTGGCGGTAATCGCTCTGTTGGGAAGGGAAGGTTTAAGATAGATATTTTGAACGAAGTGTCCATAGGAGATGACAACTCACGCAAATTTTTCACCCTTTCCAGGTATATTCCTGATGTAAAACAGATAAATCTAGAGAGTCCAGCCATGTTTTATGAAATATTCCCGTATCGCTCAAAGGTTGATTCAGAGGCAGAATTCAAAGGTAAAGATGTATGGAAGTCTAAGGTCATGTATCTGAAAGAAGGCTCATGTTTTGAAGCTAACGAAAAAAGAGAATTTTACGGAAGAATTCCTGTTGTAAAAGAAATAAACAGACAGAAGATTTATCAGAACGGACTTGCCTTTCCTGTCTTTGGCAATATAGGAGGTTCAAGATGAAACTTCAAATTAAAACCTTATCTCCAATACATATTGGGAATGGAGAGAAGTATAACGGGCTGTCATACGTTGAAGATATTTTCTCAACTCCAAAGAGAGTATTTGTTATGAACTTTGATCGAATAAAAACGATATTAAACCAGAAAGACTTGCAATCTTTTATGGATTGGGTTGTATCAGAGAAGTATCCAAGTTGGTTTAAATTTTGTAAGTCTGAACTCAACAAGCCTCAACTTTTAAACGAATTCAAAAAAGTTGCCATATATACCCTCAACAACTATTCCGCCGAAAGAAATCTGCGTGATATTGATTGCTTTATCAAGCAAAACAATAGACCTTATATTCCTGGTACAGAAATAAAAGGGGCAATAAGGACGGCAATAGCATATCATTTATTAGGCAGCAATGAAAATTATGTATGGTTAAAAAAACAGTTGTTGGAACTTCAAAATAAATTTAGAAATACATTTTTGATTCTTTCGTCTTGTGGTAGAAAGGGTAATAGTTACTTATCAATATCGGAACTTAAACAAATTCAAAAAGAGGAATTAAAAAGACTATTCGGTGAAAAGAGACTGAATGAGATAACAAAGAAAATCCGGCATGAAGAATATCCAAAAATAAGAATAAATGACATTAAAAATATTTTTATAAAAGAAGTGGGCAAAATTGAAGAGAACTTGCAAAACAAGCTTTTCAGGGTAAATAACAACAGTGATGCAAAGTATGATCTTCTGAAAGTTTTTCAAGTAGGAGACAGCGAGTTAAAAGACCCTTTTCAATGTTTATTTGTTTCGAGTATGAAGGTAGAAAATACCAAAAAACGAGACACACAAGGTAATTTAACAGATATCATTCTTTTCCAGGAACTCTGTACACAAGATCAAATCTTTACGTGTCAGTTCTCTCAATTGGAGAACAACAGAACAAATAGAACTGTTCTTGATAAACTCGGTTTTACTCCTGAACAAAAGTGGGTGGTTTCAGATATAGAAAATGTATTTCAGTGTTGTTACCAATTTACAGATAGGCTTTTAAGAGAGGAAATAGACTATTTTACAAATCTCAATAAGCCACAAATAATTACTATGCTTCATAGTATCAAGCATCAGAATACCCCAACCAGCCCTGCTATCCGCATAGGGAAAAACGAAGGTTATTTTAGTATTACGATGGGACTGTTAGTCAAAGACAAAGATAAAACCCTTTATGATAATATCCTATGCCATGCCACGAAAAATACTAGTTACACAGGTAATTTCCCAAAGACAAGGCGGGTTGTTAACCTATTAAACAACAAACAGGACACGCTAGGATGGGTGAAATTAATAGTGGAGAATGAAAAATGACAGCACTAAAGATTTTAGGAATCGACAGAATTACTCCTAAGATTATTATTACCGGTATTGGTACTCTTGCCTGGTTAGGCATAGCGACTAATGGTCTATACGAATTTTGGAAACTGCTATTGACTGTTTTTGCGGAAAGACCTCTTGTCCTCAATTGGTTGAACATATTCATTAATCTGTTTCCGTTTTTTTCTTTTTGTGCATGGATAAGTTATATATATCTAAAATTCAAACCAATTTTAAATCAGCGTTCTATGGACGAGACTACTTCGCAGGTTGTGAATCAACATAGGGGAATGGTTTTGTCCTTGAGTAAACCACAGAAACCACCTGAAGAAATAAATAAAATAATTTTAGCCACAAAACAACCTGATATAAGCCTGCTATATAAAGAACAGAGTATTGGCCAACTGTTTAAGGGATTATATCACCATAAAGATGTTCTTCAATATGTATGGCCATTAGCAACTAAAGATAGTATGCCTTACAGGGAATGTATTAAAGAATTTCTCAATAAATTCATGCCTAATGCAAAGATTTATGATCGAGATGGACACAAGAATATTTGCCACTTAACTGAAAGTGGCGAACTTGAATTGATTGAACAAGTAAAATCTTTACTCTCTAAAATTTATTCAAAAGAAAATCTGAACCATATAAGCTTAAAAAGCACCGATATTATTGTGGACATTTCAGGTGGAACCAAATCAATTACTATTGGATTGATTTTCGGTGCACTAGATTCCTCTATAGATATTCAATATGTAGAACAGCAAAGTGGAAAATACAACGTTATTCCGCTTGCTATAAAACCAGGAATCATATTAGATAAAATGGGTGAATATTTGTTAGAGCTTTACTCAAAGATACATATAGCAAAGGTTGGTTGATTCAATATCGATGGTTAAAGAAATAGACTTGAGCACATTTTTCTCTGAAACCGCCAAGCTTTCAAACTTGTCAAATTATATTAAAAAAGTCGTTGACCTGGCTGGCGAAGGCAATGAAATAGTTTTAACGGGCAAAGCCCCTGTGTGGCTTTATCTGGCTGTTGCCCATGCGCTACATGGCAAGGCGAAGAAACTGACATATCGGTCTCCTGTAACCGGAGACGTGTTGATATTTGACCACAATCCATTTTGAGCATGAACAACTTCGCTATTAACCTTACATCCCGGTATTCCGCCTTTCAGGCTGTTAAGGAGAATCACGGTTGTGCGGGGGTGGATGGAGTTACTATTGAACAATATGAGGGCAATCTGGATATAAACCTCAGAATCATGCAAAGGGAACTGGCTGAGCAAACGTACTCACCCCTCCCGCTGCTGAAGATCCTGGTTGACAAGGGGAATGGTGAGGCTAGGGCACTGTGCATTCCGACGGTGAGAGACAGGGTTGTCCAGGCAGCCGTTTTACAAGCCATTGAGCCTATTCTTGAACGGGAATTCGAGGATTGCAGTTTTGCTTATCGGAAAGGTCGTTCAGTGAAACAGGCTGTTTATAGGATTAAGGAATATTATGATCATGGTTATCATTGGATAGTGGATGCCGACATAGACGCCTTTTTTGACAGCGTGGATCATGACCTTCTGCTGGCAAAATTCAAAAAATATGTCTCTATTCCCTATATCCAAAAACTTATAGAACTCTGGCTGAAGGCCGAAATCTGGGATGGTGAATCATTAACTGTATTAGAAAAAGGTATTCCGCAGGGTTCACCCATTTCTCCCATCCTGGCCAACTTGTTTCTGGACGAATTGGATGAGGCATTGTTAAAGAAAGGATATAGATTAATCAGGTATTCTGATGACTTTGTCATTCTTTGCAAAAAACCAGAAGAGGCAAAGAATGCACTTCAATTATCAAAACAGGCCCTTGGAAAACTTCTTTTAAAGCTGGATGAAGAACAAATACTTAACTTTGAAGACGGATTCAAATTCCTCGGCGTTACCTTCGTGCGAAGCATGATTATGGTACCTTTTGATCGCCCAAAGAAGGAGAAAAAAGTCCTGTTTTATCCTGGTCCATTAAACTTAGATGATTATTTCAAGAAGCGAAGTAATAGCCCATCCTCATCCTAACCCTCAAATGGTTATGCATACTCACATTTTTATATGAGGCTGTAAAAGTTCCCCTCCATACGAAGGAGGGTGAAGGCATAAAAATTAATTTTACCACCCCTCAATCCCCTCCTTCGCAAGGAGGGGACAAAGGGGAGGTTGTTAAATATGACAGAAATGTTTAACAAAAAAGAACATACAAAGAAAAGGCAGTATTTACGAAAGAAGATGACAAAAGCGGAAATATTACTTTGGTCAAAATTAAAAGGCAAACAAATTAACGGTTTAAAATTCAGAAGGCAATATGGGATTAATAATTATACGGTCGATTTTTATTGCCCGGAACGCAGATTGGCAATCGAAGTTGATGGTGGGGTTCATTACTATGAACCTCGGATTGTTTCTGATGGGCAAAGACAAAAAGAGATAGAGGCTCTGGGAATTAAGGTGTTACGATATACAAATAATGACATAGTCAAAAATATAAAAGGTGTCTTACACGATATTATTACAAAAACCACCCCTCAATCCCCTCCTTTGCAAGGAGGGGACAAAGGGGAGGTAAAGAAATAATTTGCTTCCGATTTCCTCTTTCGCAAGGAGGGGCAATGTTCATTCATTTGCGTTTTTAGCAAATGTAAAGATGAAAGATGTAGGCAAGGATAAGATCAGAGGAAAGAAGTACTGCACTACTCCAAAGAAAGGTTTTGATTGTGGCTAACCTTTATCTGACCGAACAGAACTCTGTTTTACGCAAGAGCGGTGACCGGCTTATTGTCCAGAAGGATGATAACATTCTTCTTGAAGTGCAGTGTCACAAAATAGATGCCGTGCTTATCTTCGGGAACGTCCAGTTTACCACTCAGGCCGTGCATGAACTCTTTGAACATGGCATAGAGATGGCCATTCTCACACGAACGGGCAAACTCATAGGCCAGATAACCTCTCCTACACCCAAAAACATTACCCTGCGTCTCCAACAGTTCAAGAAATATTGGGATAATGACTTCAGGCTCATGCTCTCAAAGGCAATTGTGGCTGGGAAGATCATGAATTGCTATAATGTTGTCCGCCTGTTTTCGTATAATCATCCTAAGCTTCACCTTGAAACGGAGATTGCCGCTCTTGAAACAAAGCTTGAAGATGTGGAATCGGCTACCTATATCAATCAGTTGTTTGGCATGGAAGGGAATGCGGCGAAGGTTTATTTTGATGCCTTTGGCAGAATGATCCTGGGTGAATTCAGTTTTCCGGGAAGAAAGAAGCATCCGTCCACCGATCCCGTCAATGCCCTCCTTTCCCTGAGCTATACTATGATTTTTAGTGAACTATCATCGCTCCTCGATGGACTGGGTTTTGATCCATACCTTGCTTACTATCATAGTATTGACTATGGGCGGGCATCCCTCGCTTCTGACCTCATGGAGGAATTTCGAGCCCCAGTAGCCGACCGGCTTACGCTCAATCTCGTAAACAACAGGGTTTTCGGACAGGAGGACTTTTACTCAAACCCCAATGAAGGAGTATATCTCAGGCGTGAGGCATTGAAGCGTTATTTTGTGGAATACGAGGGCATGCTCAATCGCGAGTTTATTCGACAAGAAACCAAAGAAAATACCACGTTTCGAAAGTGTTTTCGTTTTCAGGCGGAAAAACTGGCTGCCAGTATTCAGAATAATGAACGATATATCCCTTTTCTGCAGGAGGTATGATATGCTGTATCTCGTCTCTTATGACATACCTGACACCGGAAGGAGAACGAAACTGGCAAAGGTGCTTAAGGATTTTGGAGACAGGGTGCAATATAGCGTCTTTGAATGTATATTGGATAGCAGTCTCCTGAACAAAATGGTGACCAGAATTAAGAAAATTGTCTTGCAGGAGGACGACAGTGTGAGAATATATACCATCTGTGCAAATTGTGAAAGGGTTATTCACGTTATCGGGCAGGGGAAAGTAACCAGAGTGGAGGATGTCTACATCGTGTAAGGTACTGCAATGGGTTAACGAAACTCGAAAACGTTGCAAAAAGAGGGGGTGGTTACAGAAAAAACTGTAAATAATGTGTTTGTGGATAATTATAATAAATTTTTGTCCAAATTTAAAGGAGGTGATAGAAAAAGATGGTGCTCAAAAAAGGAGGTTACAGAAAATGGCCTTGTAAGTATTTGTGTTTATTATGGTTGAAAGGGGTACCGTGTGAATCATTGACCTGATGAATAAGGGATTGAGACGCCCGTACTAGACCGCCACCTTGATAATGCTGCTCCCTCCCGTGTGAATCATTGACCTGATGAATAAGGGATTGAGACGCGTCTCGCTGTCTGCCTGGAGTGCCCTCAATTCGCTTTCGTGTGAATCATTGACCTGATGAATAAGGGATTGAGACTTTTTCAGTATCAACCGCGAACTGAAGTGGAGTGCCTTGGCGTGTGAATCATTGACCTGATGAATAAGGGATTGAGACCGCAACCGATTGCGCAACCGATACAGTACGAAAAAATCATAAAGTGTGAATCATTGACCTGATGAATAAGGGATTGAGACGCGAGCGATATAAAGCCGCAAAGACCTCAATTGCTGAGTGTGAATCATTGACCTGATGAATAAGGGATTGAGACTTCGTAGGCGGTGTCCATGATACCTGGACTTTCTGTGTGAATCATTGACCTGATGAATAAGGGATTGAGACTTCGTAGGCGGTGTCCATGATACCTGGACTTTCTGTGTGAATCATTGACCTGATGAATAAGGGATTGAGACACATTAAATAAATGAGGGACATCATTCCCATCCTCATGTGTGAATCATTGACCTGATGAATAAGGGATTGAGACGGCCCGTTGGAGTGAGAGATAAAGGGATGAGTGAAAGATAGGAAGAATGAAAAATGGTAGTGCGTGCTGAATGATTTTTTCTCACTTTTCACTTTATCTTTATCTCCGTCAGGGCCGACCTGATGAATAAGGGATTGAGACGGCCCGCTTAAGGCGGAGTGAAAGAGAAAGGGCAGAGTGAAAGGGAAAAGGAAGGTGAAAAGAAAAGATAAAATAAGGAGAAAGGAAGGGATCAATATGAATGATTTCAGAGATTTAGTAGTATGGCAAAAAGCAATGAGTTTATTTGAGGATGTTGTTAAGGATGCTGAAAAGTTTCCAAATACCGAAGTTGCCAGGATAATATCAAATCAAGTCTTAAGGAGCGTTTCTTCTGTGAGTGCAAATATAGCAGAAGGTTATGGAAGGCGAAAAGGTAAGGAGTATGAGCATTATTTATATGTATCCAGAGGATCTGCCAATGAAAGTATAGATTGGTATGAGAAATTAAAGAGACTTAACTATATATCGGTAGATACCTTTGCTCAGAGAGAGGCAATCTGTGAGGAAATACGAGCTATGTTGACCAAGAAGATAAATAAAATAGAGAATAAAGAATGAATATATATTATGTATAGTTACCTCATCACTTTTCACTTTATCTTTATCTCCGTCAGGGCCGACCTGATGAATAAGGGATGTGGAAGGACGTGAGACGTGATAATCATATAGAAGGCTCCTTCACAATTCGATGCCAAATTGTATCATAAGGGCATCGTGAAATAAACGGTGAAAACGGTAAGAAAGGAGGAGCAGATATGAGTTATTTTGTGGGAATAGATTT